>JANWZB010000035.1 GCA_025055035.1 Candidatus Kapaibacterium sp. | reverse complement strand
AATGTTCTTCATCATAAACTTGACGAGCTTCTTTGGAATTTTTCCAGAGAAGCTCGTTCTATTTTCTGGAAACTGGAAGCCGAATAAAAACTTAGCGGATAACGATGAACTTTTTGACTGCATGGAAATGTCCAGCTCTCATGCGGCACATATACATGCCTGCGGGAAGATGAGATATGGGCACTGTGATTTCATGCAACCCTTCAAGGAGAGAATGGTCAGCAACTAACACTTTGGATTGACCGAAAGCATCAAGAATATCTATACTGAGATTTGATGGATACGCAATGCTAAACTGTATTCGAATGTCCTCAGCGGCAGGATTAGGAGTAATATCCTGTAGAAGAAATGTTCCAGCCGGAAGTGAGGAAATTTTTGCTTGTATGCCACATATAGAATCGAGCGAGAACGTTCCTGTGGATACCCGTGCAGTTGCTTCATTATCTATACGAACACGAATACAGTCAAGTGGGTCTTCTGGATTACTGAGACGAATGTTTGTCAAAGTTAATGGTGTTGAGGGTTTGCGTCCAAGATACGAACGGAAAATAAGCCAGAGAAGAACTTCGGAACGTGGAAGAAGCTGCTGGTCGCGAGCAAGGATTATACAGCGGAGAGTCGAATCATCACCGAGACTTGGTCGGCGCTCTATAAGAATATCAGCATTTACACTAGCCGTTTGAGTGCGTTCGTAGCCAATATATTGCAGCAGGGTACGGTTGTAAGTGAGGTCGAATGACGCACGGCGCACGTACCCTAGAGCAGATTGATTGAGTGCTCTGTCTCCTACAGTTGAGGGGCGCACCCATATGGGAAGGGTTACTGTGCTACCAGGAGGCGCGTGAACTGTACCAGCCGAGACACTAACAGCGGGCTGACTAATAGCTTCGCCAACCAGAACGATATGACGCACACTGTCCACTGCATCACTAATAACCTGAAGAGTATCGGCGAAGACACCAACAGATTGGGGTATGAATGTTGCAAAAATAGTATCGCTCGCACCTCCAAGAACAGTACGTTGCGTGGCATTGATGCTGAGGCGGAATAACCCCGAAGCACCAAGAAGCTGTGCTCTGTAGGTTAGTGGTGTTCCACATTGCATCCTGCTTAACGGATTTTCTATAGCGATAGGCAGTGTGCTGTTTACAGGGCATCCTGTGCCAAGCGAGTTGCGAGGAAAAACTACGCGCAGCGGCGACGCAATGTTTGGGACTATACCTTCGGCACGTACTTCTATGATGATTTGCTCAACGCTATCAGGGGCAGTAGGAATGCGCCCTGCACGTTTAATATCGCTGAAGAGAACGTACTCAAGCGTTTTTACACCAAAGTCTCGCGGTCGAAACTGTATTGTCAGCGAGGAATCACGCTCGCCGGGCATAACAGAGCGTCGGGGAGAAAAGGGCTGTAGAATGATAAATGATGAGTCATTACTTGGACTTCCGGTAAATATGCGATCTTGTCGCCAAAGTCCAAACGGAAGATTACCGTTATTTTGAAATGCGATACGGATATTCTTTGTTTGTCCAACGCGTAAGCATCCGATATCAATGCTAAATTTGCGATAACCAGCCCGTGTGAAGGAAACGACAGGACGCAATATCTGAGCATTCCCCATGCTATCGGAGGTAGCACTCTGAACATCGAACTGCTGGCGGACACCCACTCCCCGCAGTCGAATGCTCAGTGTTTCTTTCCCTTGAGTCGAGTCGATGATACTTTCGAGTTGATAATCCGCACTGTCGATGCCGGGAATGCGCGGGCGAAAACGTAAAGTGATGTGTCCTATTGCTCCTGCTGTGTATTGGCGTGCAGTTCTTGTAGTGTCGAGTGCATCAGCGCTAAAGGATTGGTATTGTGTTAGTGCCTGTATGCGAGCTTGTGGCTGTAGTGTCACCGACAATGAGCGTGATGTATTGCGCAAAAGCGTTGTATCGGATTTCTCTGCACCGACATACACTGAGTCAAAGTCAAGAATAGAGCGCCCTGAAGAGATAAGGTATGGCAAGCGCTGAATGCGTACGTTATAGAGCCGCTCGGTCAACACTGTCCCGGTTAATGGATTCTGCACTTGTACAGCAAGTAATGCTTCCTTTGTTCCCGGTAGAAAAGTACGTTCGGCGGTATAGCGTAGATGTGCGGTAAACGTTCCTCCGGTTGTTGTATCGAGATTGCCTGTGCGTTGCAAAAGAGTGAATTCACCAATATCGTTCTGGCGGGCGGGGTGGCTACGAAGAGATACTGTAATGCTTAGCGGCATATTTCCTGTGTTACGCACAGTGATGCTTTGGGTTGTTGTCATTCCCGTAACGACTGCCCCTAAGTCGAGTGTGTCTGCGTTGGTGGGTTGCTGAAGGCGCTCAATTCTAGCGTCAGCAAGCTCTGCTCTGCCACGCAAATAAAGAACATAGTCTTCGAGATTCCTACCGCGAAATATCAAAGAATCTAGGAAGTCGCCAAATCGTGTTGGACGAAAAATCATCGTGGGATTGAAGATTGCACCAGACATTGCATCAATGGTGATTGGCAAAAATGTGAGAACATCGGGTGCTTGGCTAATAAATGGGCTGCCGGGTGTTCGAACAACAGAATCAATGGAAAATGCTGCTGGTACATCGCTAGCGCGGCTAAAGTTGAATATCCGAGCAGCGAACGAAAAGTTTCGTGTGGGGGCTTCGGCTCTGAGTGTAGGGAAAATGATTGTGTTTGGTGCATTTAAGCCTGTAACGTTGAGTATGCCACTTACGCCAGCGCCAAGCAAACGTATGCGGCATATCCCTGTGCTGTCTTCTTCTCTTCGTAGCGCTGGGTCATTTGTTGCAATGTAGACGTCGAGAGAATGTGTGCCTTGGAGGCGTGGTGTGTATCGAAAAAGGAGTGGTAAAGAATCACCCGAATTCAGAACTCTCTGCACGGCAACGCTTCCTGTAGGCGAGGAGACACTGAATACGCCAAGTGGGTCATTCGGCATATCAACGCGTATCGTAAGAGGTTCTTTGCCTCGATTGATAAGAACCAGAAGCCGCGTTTGTGTGGCTGCTCCATTACGGAATGA
Source organism: Candidatus Kapaibacterium sp. (assembly GCA_025055035.1). Lineage (GTDB taxonomy): Bacteria > Bacteroidota > Ignavibacteria > Kapaibacteriales > UBA4661 > PH2015. Next base: position 21,969 of record JANWZB010000035.1, on the reverse strand, counting down.
ACCAAAATCTATGACTACATCGCGAAGGAGTTGTTGTGGGCGTTCATCGTTCAGAATGCGGGCGGGCTGTACAGAGCTGACAGCAAAACTTGGTCGAGCAAGGAGAGCAAGTTCGGGGCTAATGCGCTCTATCTGTGCGGTCAGCGTATCAGAGTTGTCTAAGTATGCTAGATTATCACTCAACCCTAGCCTATCAACGAATACTGCTCGCACGGGGAGATTATTCCCTTGAAGAGTTGCTATGTAAGCATGATTAGGGCTATACGTGTCGTTGTCTTGGTCAGGTACGAAAGCAAAGCGTCGCAGCTGCTGAGCATTCGTCGCACTAAACTCTGGACTTTGGATAGCAGGCTGCTGTGGATTGGTTCGAATAGCGTTCATTGCCAGAAAAATAAGGCACGGGCTTGTAGATAGAGTGTGGGCTTGTTCCATACAGTACTGTTCTGCTTCTCTGCCATTAGCATCAAGTGGCATTCGTGGGCGTTGGATGCTTTGGAATACCAAGTTGTTAACGAAAAATCGTGCATCGACGCTTGTTGCTGGTTGGAGAACTTGCCCAACTGAGCCGCGCCCACGCACAGTGATGCTATAGAGCACGTTGCGCCATAGCGTTATGGAAGACTGTGTCGGAACTGGGTTATTGAGAGCAATGCGGAGTGTTTCCGATGGCTGAGCAGTTGCAGAGAAAACACAGAATGCAGCAATGACGGCATGTGCCAAGCAAACAAAAGGTGTACGCATGGAGAACGGTCGTGAGTTAAATGGTGCTGAAGGATACTGGTATCCGTACAATGACGAGAAAACTAGGAATCGAAGCCGTAACTAGGCTATATGCGTCGCATTTGACCTATCACAATGCCAATAATCGCTATCGAATGCGAATCAGGAGACAAGGGAATGGGTGAATACGAGTCTGCAGAAGCAGAGAGTTCATGTACAGTGTCGAGTATGCGATAACGCCGCACAAGTACTGTATCGCGGACTATTGCAACAACAATATCATTGTGGGAGGCACTGAATTGCTGTTTTGCTATAACAAGGTCACCTTCATGAAGGCCATCGCTGCGCATTGCGTCATCACAAACAAGAGCAGCAAAAAGCTGAGGTGGAGAATATTCCGTAGCTTCTTGCGATGATGGCTCAGGCAGAAAGAACTCAATATCAATCCTAATTTGACCGCGTGGCGACAGAAAGGCAGAGAGCGGGTTCTGCGCAATACCTTCACCAACGATGATGATATTCTTGACACCGTGAGTTTGATGATACGGATGATACGGGAATGATGAAAGAGCCTTAGTGTGTGCAGGTGTAGAATAAGAAGCTGTGGACGGAGGATGATGAGGTTTTGGCTGAGGAATAAAATCAAGAATTTGTATGCCGCGGGAAGCACCTTTTGTTGAACGGCGAATATATCCTTTGCGTTCCAGCGCCAAAAGGTACTGCGTTACGGCATTTGTCGAAGCAAAAGAGAACCTATCACCGATTTCCTTAATTGTTGGCGGGAAACCGTGTTCTTCTGTGTATTTCTGCAAAAACCGCAAAACTTCTTGTTGTTTTACTGTTAGCGGCTGTTTGGCTGTAGGTGATGGCAAGTGCGCTTTCATGGAGTACAGTGAAAGCTGTAAATGGTGTCAGTCAAAGGGCGTTTATCTCTATGCTTGGTAGAGCTGTACCGCTTTAACGTCGCGAATTTCCTTGCGCAGAATGCGCTCTACACCAGCTTTGAGTGTGATATGAGAGGCAGCGCAGGTAGTACATGAGCCACTAAGTTCCACAAAGACTGTTCCTTTGTCTACGTGATGAAAAATGATTTTCCCGCCATCACGTTCGATAAGCGGGCGGATTTTTTCATCAATAATCATCGTGATACGCTCAAAGAGCGCTTCATTGCTAAGCTCTTCTGTCATATACAAATTTGACAAAGAGTGATTGTCTGAGAGCAGAATTGCGCAAATAAAACTACATGGATTTTTATTCACACCAAAAGCCTTTTTAGTGTAAGTACTCTGTTCAATGTGGGGTAGCATCGTATAGCTTTTGGATTGAACTCTCAGTGAACGGAAGCGCATATGCGCGAGAAAGTAGGTGATATAGACAGATACACACTGACAGCTCGGTTTACAAGTCACGTTTATTGACAAAGCTGTAAAATATAGGGATTCTCAGGCGCACGGTTGTGTTAGTTACAATGACTACTCAAATATATCAAGATAATAGGCGCATATGTACTGACTGCACAGTTGATTGAACTCCTGAAGCCGCCAAAATTTTCTTTTTCCACGCTTTGCGAACGTGAATGTTCCAGTACGTTCTATTACTCCGCAGCAGTCTCTTGTGTACAGGTGCAGTGTTCCTGTAAACAAGAGCCTTGTATTGCTAAGAATCACGAGTGTACCATTAATTTTGCAGTATTCGGTGCTATCATTGGAGTACTGCGCACCATTGATACTGAGAGCATTCCCATCGCGTTGTATCACTGCCAAGCCATATCCATTCCAAATAAACTGTATACCAAACTTGCGCTTGCCGATAAGCAGGCGTTCAACACTGCGTTGTACTTCGACAGGAGCAAGTGAGTCAGTCGAAGTCTGCGCTTGTTTCGGATAACGCACTGGCAGAAATGGCGGAACGTTGAGAACAAAGAGCGCTGCAAAAGACGTGTACAAGGTAGCTATGGCGATAAGCAAAAGAGTGCAGTTGTAGAAACTTGAGAAAAACATGATAAACATTGAATTTGAAGGTAGCGAATTTGAAGGTAGCGAAATGTAACAGACACAAAGGAAATATTAAAATACAAAAAGATTGTTGCTGCCAGCAATTATCAAGTTCAACGAGATTTTTTCACAAAGTTGATACTGTTTTTCGTAATTTTTCACTGTTCTGGGTCTTACTTTGCTGTCAAGTATACTGTTATGTACCGCCCATTCTTCTCTGTTATTGTCTGTACATACAATCGTGCTCATACGCTTTCTAGGGCTCTTGAATCCCTGCTGTGTCAGGTAGAAACGGATTGGGAGTGCCTTATTGTAGATGACGGAAGCACTGATGCCACACAAGATGTTGCAGTGCGCTACATGTGGAATGATAAGCGCGTTCGCATTATGAAACACCAAAATTCTGGAGTTGGATACTCTCGCACAGTAGGAATGTACGCTTCACTGGGACAGTATTGTACATTTTTGGACTCCGATGATGAATATTTACCACTTCACTTGTCATCGCGCCGTGAGATTCTCGAACGTTTTCCAGAGATAGATATACTCCATGGTGGAGTGGAAGTGATAGGAATACCGTTTGTTCGAGATCGCTTTGATGCCTCCAAAAACATTCATGTCAGTGAATGTGTGCTTGAAGGAACGATGGTACTGCGCCGCGAGGTAGCACTAAAGCTTGAAGGCTTTGGTACTATCCGCTATGGCGAAGGAGCTGTATTGCTTGAGCGTGCATCTGAGCTGGGTTTACGCATTATGAAGGTTGAGATTCCAACGTATCGCTATGACCGAACAACACCTGATTCGCTGTGTAGCAGATTTGGCGATACTCTGGCATTCAGTAGCGATAGCCAGAACAGCGAAGTACAATGAGCAAATCTCATGACTTGGGGTTTTAACATATTCTTCTGTGCAGTTGTTAAATGTCATTCGAGTATTGGCTGACAGTAGAAGGACAAGCTGTGCTTCAGCGTGCACAAGAGCTTATGCAATGCATGCAAGGCGATACACTACGTGTTGGTACACGCCTGCGCAAGGAGATGTTGTGCTCAGCATCAATCGCATCACAAGCTCTTGAATTCGTGCTGTGCAGACAAATAGCCCGGAGTTATGGTGATTGGACGCAAAAAGGCTTCTTCACTCGTCAGGCACTAGAACAAGCGACAACTCCTTCGATCGCTCAATATCATGCAGAGCGCTTTGGGCGATGTAAACATGTGCTGGAAATCTGTACAGGTTCTGCATTTGACACTGTGGCTCTTGCTCAACGCTCGGAGCGTGTCACAACTCTCGAAGCTAACGAATATCTTGCTGCAATGGCTCGATATAACCTCGCACTGCAAGGTATAACGAATGTCCAAGTACTATGTGGACATGCAGAGGAAATCTGCGCAAAGCTTGATATGGGGGAATTTGATGGTCTCTGGAGCGACCCTTCTCGCAGAACCCCATTCGGGGAACGTGTGTATGCGCCTAAAGACTATATGCCCTCCCTAGACTGGCTACAGTCCTTGCCAATACGAGGTCCGAAAGGAATCAAAATTTCGCCAATTATAGACTGTAATTCTCGTTATCTCACTGGCGGCTGGCGGAGAGAATGGATAGGGATAAACAACGAATGCCGAGAGCAAGTGTTGTGGTCGGGTGTTGAGGAATGTACTGACAGGACCGCAACGCTTGTTACTTCAACTATGCCTCTCTACGCCTATGAATCTTGGGCACCATCAATAATGCAGCATCAGGCGAATGTGTGGGGTGGCGATGAGCGGTCGTTGCGTGGCATGTTTCTTCTTGAACCTCATGCAGCGCTTATTCGTGCTGGCTATTTGTCAATATTTTTTGCTGAGCGAGAATGTATGATGCTTGATGAGAGAATAGCTTATGGACTATCTCGCATTCTTCTGCCAAGAAGTCCTTGGTATCAAGCATTCGAAATCATAGAAGCTATGCCATTTCGGTATGAACACGTAAGAGAATGCCTTAAAGAGCTTGGATGGGGAGATCGCATAGAAATAAAAAAACGCGGATTTCCTGTACTTCCGGAGGAAATCCGCGCGAAGTTGAAGCTTTCCAAAGATATAAGCGCAGCATCAGATGGTGTTCTGATTTGCACTCGTAAGACACATCGGCATATAGCACTGCTTGCACGGCGTGTATCGTAGAATCCTCGCTGACAAAGCTTCTCTGCACAAGCATAATAGAGGCTATTGGAATTACAATATAGGCCCTTTATGTAGGCGAGGAACGCTTTGTACGACGCACTTGTTTCTTCACTGACGACGCACGAGCTTCTTTTTCTTTGTGAGCTGCTGTATCATCTTCGTGATGTTTATGTGCTTCTAGTGCGGTGTCTTTGGGCTGTTGGACAGAAGATTTTTTCAATGGTTTTTTTGTGGTGGGAGTAGTCTTGGGAATGTAATCTTGATGAGGCTTCAGAGGATTATTCCACCATTCAATATCAAGCTCAGGAAAAACGCTGTTACGCTCTTCGCAGTCATGTAGTAGGCGTTCATCATCGTCTGAAAGACTGTGTCCAGCGGCGTAATGCTCTGCCATATCACATAGTTTCTTGAAATCAGAATAGTGGAAGACAAACCGTCGTTCAGCATAATCGCGAGCAGACCATGTTGTAATAAGGAATTGCCAGTCAGAAGACTGCAAGAGGAGAAGCTCGCGCAATGCTTGAGTGCAGATACGACGTATAGTATTGTTCATTGCTGATACTGGGAACTTGCTCATGAGGGTGTCGAAGCGATGTTCTGCTTCATAAATAAGCTCCCATGTCCACTTTGTACCATCATTCATCCAAACATTGTGATGACCGTTTTCACCCCATGAACCTTCAGGAATGCGCATAACCTCGTGCGGTCTTATGTGGTCAAGCTGCTCGGAAGCCGTGACGGCGCTTGCATACGGCGAATAGTGGAGTGCTTTCAAGAATGCTTTGATGAATAACGGTCCTTCAAACCACCAATGCCCGAAAAGTTCGGTGTCGAAAGGAATACACAAAGTTCCTTCTTTGCCAGTTTGGTATTTGTAGTGCCCCAGCGCTCCTTCAATGCAGTACACAAAGTGGTGGACTTGGTTACCAATTTTTCCAAGGATCCAATCGGGGTTATAGGGTTGTTTGTACTGCATGTCCAGCTTGACATCGGTAACACGCCAATACCGTAAGCCCGAAGGCATGCGCTTTTTGTGGAAGTCTAGGTAGTCAGGATCGCCCGGGTATCCGATTTCTGCGCTCCAGACTTGCATAGCAATGTTCTGATGGCGCGTAAACGCTACGGCTGTTTTCTGGTGCTCAATATCACCATGCGAACTGACGTGGTACAAGCTCATTGGCGAGCGGTCGAAATTCCAAGGAAAATGGATGTATTCGTGGGAATAGACAGAAAGTAGCCGCTGATGACCTCCATCTTGGTCGATAAGAACGCCAATCGGCGTGCCGCCTTTTGTCAAGTGTTCATCAACGACGAAGTATTCGATACCTTGTTCTTTGACGAAGTTCTCCACACCATATCGGTATGTAGGGACTTGATGGTGTGGGGATTTGAGAAATGTGCGCCAATCGTATCCCGGACGATATGCACATTCTGGTAGCCAAGTTCCACGGGGCGGACGACCAAAATGCTTGATATAATTTTCCTTTGCTACTTTCATTTGCAAGCGGATACTTTTATCCATGCCAAGAAGGGCAAAATAGCCGTGAGTGGCACCACAAGTCATGACCTCAATAACCCCAGCATCTTGGAGCTTTTTGAACCCTCCAATAATAGACTTGTTGTAGCGATGAAGGTATTGGTCGCGTTTATCTGCGTACCACGCTTCCCAAAACTTTGCCATCGGAGCAAAAAATTGCTCATGCTCGCTATGAATAAAGTACTCATAGTCTGCTTGCGCCCCGGCAATTTTGTCATGGCAGTATCGAATAAAGATTTCTTCAAAATCAGGGTGTTCAAGTTGCTCACACAATACAGGAGAGATATCAAAGGTCATCTTCGATGTCGAACCCTCTTCAACAAGCTCGTGCAGTATGTTGAGCAACGGGATATAGCATTCTGCAACTGCTTCGCAGAGCCAATCTGAGCCATGTGGCCATGCTCCATGATGGAGTACCCATGGAAGGTGGGTGTGAAGTATGAGAACAACGTTACCGTTATGCACAAGAAACCTCCTCAGAAAGACAGTAGCGAGAAATATGTATGCTGAATTTGCAACTGAAAAACTCTTATTGTCTTAATTGACTAGTGAAATTGTGCCCCCGAATTTCCACTCACAGGAAATGTACTGCTAACAGAGCTTGTATGGTGCTCAATATTGATTTCACCATATTGTGCCTCATATCGGGAGATATTGTCATGCAAGGCGTGGAGTAGGTATTTTGCATGCTGTGGGGTCATAACGATGCGGGCATGAACACGAGCCTTTGGCACTCCGGGAAGAATACGCGTGAAGTCAACGATGAACTCTGCTGGCGAATGAGAAATGATTGCCATGTTCGAGTAAATACCCTCAGCCTCTTTTTCACCGAGTTCAATATTGATGTTCATAGTTTGCTCTTGGGGTAGCTCATTCATAGTAGTGCTCTTTCAATCAAAGTGAATGATAGGGAATACACAGAGGAAAATAGCGCAAATCCTGTGTTTGTGCAAGTTTTTTTACAGAGATATCTAAGTGCCTCGAATCTTAGTCAGCGAACGGCTCGTTATGCTGAGACTGGGCGCGATGCATGATGTGCTATAAGTTCTGCTGCCATTTTCCCAGACAGCAACACAAGCGGTACACCACCGCCGGGATGCGATGAACCACCGCAAAAGTATAATCCTTCTAGCTGTCTGCTGCGATTTGCAGGGCGCAGAAATGCTGCTGTAACTGTATTTGACGAGATGCCATAAATACTGCCCTTATTGCTGCGATACAATGTGTACATGTCTTGAGGAGTATGCACATGTTCGCAGTCTATGGCGCTTTCAACATCAAGACCAGCTTGACGTAAACGCTGTAGCACAGCAGATTTCATGCGTAGCGCTTCATTATCCCAGTTCTGACCGTTGAGATAAGGCATATTGAGGAGAACAAACCAATTTTCTCCGCCTTGTGGGGCATGTGGAGCGTCGGTTTTAGAACTAATCGAGATGTATACCGTAGGCTCATCGGGGGCAACCTTCTGATGAAAAATTTGGTGAAACTCATGCTGGTAGTTGCGCGAAAACAAGATATTATGATGTGCTAACTCAGGAAACGAGCGATTCATTCCCCAGTACAACACCATACCAGATAACGATGGTTCTAGTGCTTGTAGACGTTTTCGGTATGATGAGAAGCCATCGATAAGTGTACTGTGGGCTTCTACAACATCTGCGTTGCATAGCACGTATGTGGACTCAATACGCTCACCAAGAACTTGTACACCCCGAACACGTTGTCCATTGTGAATAATTTTCTCTACGGGGGCTTGCGTTGTAATGCACACACCGAGTCTCCGAGCAAGCTTTGTCATTTCCTCTGCTAGCTTGTACATACCTCCTCGAATGTAAAATCCACCGAGACCATACTCAACCCAAGGAATAATGTTGAGTGTAGCAGGAGCATGAAACGGGCTAGAGCCATTGTATGTTGGGTAACGGTCGAAGAGCTGTATAAGCCGAGAGTCGCGGAAGTAGGTTGATACAGCGTCATGGACACTGCGAAGCGGGTCAATCTGTGCCAAGCGGAGCAATATTGGCACATAACGCCAGCGCAATATTGTTCGTAGCTCTTGAAAGGGTGTATGCAGGAAAATCTCGGATGTGAGAGTGTAGATTCTTTGTGCGTAGCGAAGAAATTGCTCATAGTTATGAGCTTCTAGCGGAGAAATACTGCGAGAAATCTCCTCTGTCATGCGGTGCATATTTGCGTATGCATTAAGCTGAGTACCGTCGGGATAGAAGTAGCGACATATTGGTTCAAGCGCTATAAACTCCAGGACGGAAGAGCGTTCTACCTCAGCAAAAGCAAATAGCTCGTCGATAACAGAAGGCATGGTTAAAAGCGAAGGTCCTGTGCCAAAGTGATATGTACCGTGTGCTCCGGAAAGAGAGAGTGTGTTCATCTTGCCGCCAGTACAGGCATTCTTCTCGAAGAGCTGCACGTCAAATCCCATTCGTGCTAGCCGGATAGCGCCGCTCAATCCTGCAAGACCTCCACCTATCACAATAACGCGTTGTTGTTTCATAATCTACAATGTTGCAAAGTAAGTCGGCTAAAACTACGAAAAATTCTGACGAAATAGGTATGTCCTGCAAAACAGCACAGATAAAACATGATATGTTGCTATATTTGTGCTACTTTTAGGTAGATGTAAATCACGCTGTTGTGTATTGTAATCGAGGCAAGTGATTACTGTGTTTCTGTATTTTCAGCAAGGTACGTACTGCATGGATACAAGGCTACTTGGGGCTATGTATTGTTACCAGAGAGCAATTCTGTGCTGGATGGTAATCGTATTAATGCACTGCTTTGGTGTTAGGGTAAACTTACGAGCTCAGCCGGTTGTGAAATTTTCGCATTTTTCTGTGGAACATGGCTTGTCGCAGAGTAGTGCCTTATCTATTCTACAAGACAAGCGAGGTTTTCTGTGGATTGGTACACAGGACGGTCTCAATCGGTTTGATGGCTATACCTTCCTACATTTTTGGAATACTGCTCAGCCGACAGATTTTGCTGATAACTACATTCAAGCAATCATGGAAGATAAAAAGGGCATGATATGGTTAGGTACGCAGACGGGTGGACTGAGTATGTTCGACTACAGAACTGAGCAGTTTACAAATTTTGGTAACGGTTCAGATAAGCAGAACAATGGTAAACAGGTAGTAGGACTTGATGTCCGTGCGATTGCTGAAGATACGTACGGGAATATATGGTTTGCAACAAACGACGGATTGGGTAAGTTCGACCGCGCACAGCATACATTTACTGCATATAAACGCCTTATTCCCAGCCAGAATGGGGATGATATACGAGCGTTGGTTGCTGATACCGATGGATCGTTATGGGTAGGAACACTCGACGGATTAGTGCGCTTTACGCCTTCAAATGGCCACATAGAGCGCATCGCGCTGGGCGAGCGAAACTATAAGGTCTATGCGCTTTTGCTAAGCAAAATATTACCTCAACACTTGTGGATTGGTACAGATAACGGGGTGTTAGTATTACATACAGTTGAGCGTTCTGCTCGTAAAGTGCTTCGCAACGGCGAAGAGGTGCTTGGCACAAGCCATGTTCGTACTTTGTGCGAAGACCGTACAGGTACTCTCTGGATAGGAAGTTTTGGCAAAGGAGTAGTACAATACAACGTGATATCGCAGCAGTACGCTGTGCATGTGCGAGAGGATATACGCCCCTCGTCGCTGAGTAATGACTTTATTTGTACTATTCATGAAGACCGGTCAGGTATTATTTGGATTGGGAGCTATGGTGGTGGTGTGAATAAGTACGACCCTGCACTTTCGAAATTTACAACCTATAGCTACAATCCACATCAGCCTGCGTCGCTGAGTAATATGTTTGTGTATTCGTTTCTGGAAGACCGTTCTGGTACACTCTGGGTTGGTACAAGTAATGGTCTCAACAGGCTTGTCCGCCGTGAACGTGGAGAATTTGCGCGATACTATCCTGCAAAAAATGACCCGACAAATTTCATCAATCTTATCCGTGCCATTTATGAAGATGCCAAAGGACAATTATGGCTTGGCACAGGAAATGGGTTATTGAAGTTCAATCCAACATCAGGGCAGTTCAAAGTGTATAATCCCTCCACTCTGCATTCCTCTGTGCCTGATACAAATAGCTTTGCTCATGCGATTATTGCTGATAATCAAGGAATGCTATGGCTCGGCACACAGGGCTCAGGTATATATTGTTTTAATCCTGAAACGGAGCAGTTTATTGCTCACTATACACACGAACCTGATAACCCAAACTCTCTGGCACATAATGCAGTACTAACGCTCTACCGTGATACTAAAGGTCGAATTTGGATTGGGACAAATGGCGGCGGCATCAGTCTTTTTAATCCTCTAGGGCGCGAGTTTACTACCTATCGACACAACCCTCAGGTGAATGGTACGCTGAGTAATAATGTGGTGTGCTCAATTTTTCAAGATAGCAAAGGGAGGATGTGGTTTGGCACAACAGGAGGACTGAATAGATTTGATGAAGAGAAACAAGTTTTTGTATCTATTCGCCGAGCAGACGGCTTGCCAAACGATGTCGTCTATGGAATACTTGAAGATAATGCTGGAAACTTATGGCTGAGCACGAATAAAGGTATATCACGATATACACCAGCCGATGCTGTTCCGCATTCGCCAAGAGTTGTAGGAAAATTTCACAACTTCGATGTAAATGATGGACTTCAGAGTAACGAGTTCAATGCCGGTGCATATTATCGTGGAGCAAGTGGTCGAATGTATTTTGGTGGCATACGGGGATTTAACGAATTTTTCCCAGATAGCATCCGTCCAAATACCTATATCCCACCTGTTGTTATAACGGGCTTTCGAAAGCGTGGCATTTCTGTTGAAATGTCGCAGGCGATAAGCGTTGTTAAAGAGATAGAAGTTTCAGCGCAGGATAACATTATCTCGCTAGAATTTGCAGCATTGAGCTTTTCTTTGCCAGAGAAGAACACCTATGCATACAAGCTTGAAGGTTTTGACGAATCATGGCACTATCATGGTGCGCGGCGAGAAGCAACATATACAAATTTGAGCGGCGGAACATATGTTTTCCGCGTGAAGGCAGCAAATAGCGACGGTGTGTGGAACGAAGAAGGAGCTTCTCTGCGTATCATCATTCTGCCGCACTGGTATATGCGTTGGTGGGCGATAGTGTTGTGGGTAAGTCTGGTGGGCACAGGAGCATTTGGAATTTACAAGTGGCGAGTAAAAACCATTGAGGAAACAAATCGTTTGCTACAAAAAACTGTGGATGAGCGTACACGCGAGGTGCAGCGCCAAATCAAAATTCTTAACGAACTAGCTCAAGAAATTGAGCTTGCGAATACTGAATTACAAGACCGTAATAGTCAAGTCGAAAAACAAAATGCACAGTTTGCCGAGATGAATCAGCAGCTCAACGAGAAAAATCGATTGCTCGATCAAGCTCTGGCAGATTTACATTCTCTCAATCAAGAGCTGGAAACCCGCATACAAGAGCGCACACTCGAACTAAAACAAGCAAAAGAAGCGCTGGAGAAAGCGCTCGCCCAAGAAAAAGAAATCAATACCTTGCGGGCACGACTTATTGCATCAATCTCTCATGAGTTCCGTACACCTATTACTGTTATTCAGTCGTCCTGTGGAATTTTACAGCGGTATATCGACAAAATGACTGTAGAGCAACGGCAAAAGCAGTTTGCACATATTGAGGAAAGCTCCAAACGCCTTGTGAATATTCTCGATGCTGTGATTACGATGAGTACAATTGAAAATCGTCCATTACGTTTGATGCCAACAGATGTTGTGAAGCGAACAGAAGAATTAGTACGAGACTTTGGGATGCAGCAGCAACGCGACTACGGCGACAATGCTCATGAAATTGTATTTATCCCTCACACCGACATATCAATTGTCAATATCGACGAAGAAGCTATACGCCAAATACTGTTGAATCTTCTCTCGAATGCTGTAAAATTCTCGCCGCCACGTTCGCGCGTAGTTGTTGAGTTTACCCAGAAAACGGAAACGTTACTGTGGAGTGTGCAAGACAGCGGCATGGGAATAGATGATGAGGATATGCCGTATATATTCGAATTATTCTATCGTGCGGGAAAAACTGAGTCGAGCACTATTCAGGGTGTAGGGCTAGGACTCTCTATTGTCAATAAACTGGTAGAGCTAATGCGCGGCGAAGTGTGGTTCGAAACAGAAGTAGGAAAGGGAACAACATTCTTCGTAGAAATACCGATTATTCAGGGAGACAAAACTACACAAGTACAGCATGGGGCAGACAAACCTACTCAAGAGGCGTTGAGTATGTAAGACACTACACCAATACCACTCTGCTGCCACAATGATGGATGCTTCCTATGAACAGAACGAATCTCTAGTTGTTCGGAGAATAAAGAGCAATGGCTCGATGGAATGCAAGGAGATACGTATGAAAGGTTACGGCTGAATACGGTAAATCATGCGAGGATAGGGTATTGTTTCGCGAATATGCTCGGCTCCACTAATCCATTTGACCGTTCGCTCAAGACCTAGACCAAAGCCGCTATGCGGAACGCTGCCGTAGCGGCGTAGGTCTAGATACCATTCGAATGCTTCCAGAGGAAGGTGATGCTCAAGAATACGAGCTTTGAGGGCATCGAAATCATCTTCACGCTGAGAACCACCAATAATTTCACCACCACCTTCCGGGGCAAGCATATCCATTGCAAGTGCGAGCTTAGGGCTGTGAGGGTCGCGTTTCATGTAAAACGCTTTAACCTCAGCAGGATAACGATGCACGATACACGGTTTATCAAATTGCTGCATAAGAGCTTCTTCCTGCGGCGCACCAAAATCTTCCCCCCAAGGAAAATCTATCTGAATTTCTGTGCCATCTGGTTGTTTTTTGTTGAGCTTGATGTTGTTCTTATTCAGCCATTCTACTGCTTCGCTGTACGATAGCCGATGAAATGGGCGCTGTATCTTCTCCAGCTTGGCAATATCTCGCCCCAGCGTGCTCAGCTCTTGATATCTGTGCCGTACAACAGACTGCACGATATACTCGACAAGGTCTTCAGCCAAGTCCATTGTGTCTTCGAGGGTAAAGAATGCCATTTCCGGTTCAACCATCCAGAACTCTGTAAGGTGCCGTCGTGTCTTAGATTTTTCGGCGCGGAATGTTGGACCGAAGGTATAGACTCGACCGTGTGCCATAGCTGATGCTTCGGCGTAGAGTTGACCGGATTGTGAAAGATATGCTTTCCCCAAGTCGAAATACTCTGTTTCAAAGAGTGTAGAAGTACCTTCGCAAGCTGCTGGTGTGAGAATGGGAGAGTCTATCAATGTAAAGCCATTCGCATCGAAGAAATCTCGAATTGCCTTAACAACCGTTGCACGAATACGCATAATAGCATGTTGTCGCGTCGAGCGTAGCCATAAATGGCGATTTTCCATGAGAAAAGCATCACCGTGCTCTTTTGGGGTGATCGGATAATTGCTTGTGAGTTGCCAGATAGTGATGTTAGTGACGTCAATTTCTACACCTCCGGGCGCACGCTCTTCGGCACGTACTGTACCAGTAATCTGTACCGAGCTTTCTTGGGTCAGAGAGCGTGCTGTGTCGAAAACTTCCTCGCTCACATTGGGTTTGAAAACAACACACTGAACAATTCCTGAGCCGTCACGGAGTTTAATAAAGTGGAGCTTGCCTTTCCCTGTTGTGTCATACACCCAGCCGTTGAGTGTTACTTCCTTGCCGAGAGCATCCGGCAGTCTATCAATTCGCTGGAACGATGTATATGCTGAGATCATAGAGTCTGGAAGCGATAAAAGATTACCGTTAGTATACCGGACGAGGTGTAGTTTCTGTGCTTGTTAAGGTTGAGTATGAGAAGAAGGATGAGCCGAAAGTTTTTGCATGCGTTTGCGTTCTTGTACTTCTTGGCGTACGTGCTTAGCGAATGCACGGAGCTTTTGCATGTGCTTGCGCAATCGTATTCCCGCTTCTTTGTTGCCTTTATCATAGAACTTGATAAAGTCTTGCTCAAATGTTCGGATGAGTGCTTGAAGTTCTGCGTAGCGGTTCATACCCTCAATCTTTGCTGCTGTAGAAACCAAAGACGCATGTGTAAAACAATCACATGCGGAGAAGCAAGTTGCGAAGATACTTGTTTTTGAGAGGATATGCAAGTGGTGCTGACGCATATGCGTCAGCACTCAAGGCTGAAGCTCTTGAAGAAACTGATCACCAAATTTCCATATATCTCCTGCTCCAAGCGTGATGACAATGTCACCCTCGCGTGTAACAGTGTGGAGTACATGGGGAATGTCATGTTTATCGGGAACATACTGGACATGGCGATGACCAAAGCGGCGAGCGGCTGTAGCGAGAAGCTCGCCTGTAATTCCTTCTAGTGGAGCTTCACGTGCAGGATAGACGTCAGTTACGATAAGATAATCCGCATCGCTGAACGATTTCCCAAACTCATCGCAGAAGTCCCGTGTGCGAGTAAACGTGTGTGGCTGGAACACACACACAATCCGTCGCTTATCCCATGCTTTGCGTGCTGCGTCGAGTGTTGCGCTTACTTCTGATGGATGATGTGCGTAGTCGTCGATCACCATAATACCACGTTGCTCTCCCTTGATTTCAAAGCGCCGATAGACACCAGTAAAGTTCTCTAGTGCATTGCGGATACTGTCTAGTTCCACGCCAAGCTCCAGAGCTACTGTGATTGCACCAAGAGCATTACGAACATTATGGATGCCCGGAATGTGGAGACGAATAGCGCCAAGCTCCTGACCATACCGAATAAGCGTAAAGCGTGATGAGCGACCACTATGCTGAATATCAACAGCACGTACATCACACTGTGGCGAGAGTCCATAGGTACATACTTTCTTGTTAATGGCTGGTAGCACTTCCATAACGCCCGGATTATCTAGACAGACAACTACTAGACCGTAGAACGGCACTTTATTGGCAAATTGTGCAAAGGTGTGCTTAATGTCTTGAAAATCGGCGTAAATATCCAAATGCTCAGGCTCGACATTGGTAATGACAGCAATAGTGGGAAGGAGTTGTAAGAATGATCGGTCATATTCGTCTGCCTCGACAACCGTCCATTCGCCACGCCCCAAACGAGCATTCGTACCACCAAGACCACTAAGCTTCCCGCCAACAATAACAGTTGGGTCGATACCACCGTGCATGAGCATCAGCCCAATCATCGACGTTGTTGTTGTCTTGCCATGTGTGCCGGCTACTGCTAGGCAGTATTTTAAGCGAGTTACTTCGGCAAGCATCTCAGCACGACGAATAATGGGAATATTGCGGCGTTGAGCCTCGAGCGTTTCAGGGTTTTCGTGAATGCGTATAGCACTAGAATACACAATAACTTCTGCACCTTGGATGTTCTCTGCGTGGTGCCCTTCGTAGATTCTTGCTCCAAGTGAGGCTAAACGGTGTGTGATGTCGGATAGTTGCATATCCGAACCGCTAACTGTAAAGCCTTGGTCAAGAAGAAGTTCGGCGATGCCGCTCATACCAATACCGCCAATCCCGACAAAGTGAATGTGATGGATTTTGGAAAACATAGGTAAGATAGAACTAGAAACAGGATACGGTGATCTCGTCTAGAGTTGCTCAATAGTGATCGCACACTGCAAAAATAAACCGCTACGCAAGAAGCAGAGCGGTTTAGCAGAAAACAAAAGACAGACTTTTATCTCATTCACGTTCACTCATTGGTGGAGCTGTAGGTACACTGATGATAACAGTCGTTTCCTGATTAAGAATGCTTTGCACGGTGAGAGAACCGTCGTAAATCTCCAAGAGTTTTTTGACAATTGCCATTCCCAATCCTGCACCCTGTTGCTCGTTGCTTGTGCGGTCAAACTGTGTGAAAGGTATTCCAAGGCTTGGAATATCCTGTTCTTTGATTCCACAGCCTTTGTCGTTAACAGACAGATGGTACACTCTACCGTCAATGCGCCCGTGCACAGTAATTGGAGTCCCTGGCTTCGAGAATTTAAACGCATTACTCGCGATTTCTTGGATGATTTTGTAAATGTCTTTGCTGTCCATGCCAATCTCTGAATCTTCGACGTTGATATGCAAGTCCTCGGTTCGTCCAAGGTCGTTAGCTTGCATATGGAAAATATCTTCGACCATACCTAAAATTCCCCCTTCGGTCATCGATTGACGTAAAGCTGCTACGTCGTTAGGACGGGACGCAATGTTTTGCAGCTGAGTAAAAATAAGAAAGTTTTCTGTGAGATGGCGTAAGCGCTCGGCGGAAACGCGAATATCATGAGCGATGTTTTCAAGCTCTGTGTAGTCTACGTTACGCCCATTCTTTAGGTCTGAAGCAACCATACCAATCATGTCGGTTGAAGAGATGATACCCGTGAGAGGCGTGCGGAACTCATGTGGTAGTGCATAGCTGATATTTGCGCCTAGCTCGAATACGCGCTTATCAACAACGTTCTCAATTTCTTTTTGTATTTCCTGCATTTTGGCAAACTGTGCGTTCACAGCATTGATAAGCTCGTCGGTAGTGAAGGGCTTTGTCAAGTAGTCATTTGCTCCAAGCTCCATACCGCGCCGCATATCGGTTTTCTCAGCCTTAGCGGTCAGAAAAATAAAGGGCACATTGCGAATGCCTTCTGTTTTGCGAATCTGTTCTAGAGCGCCAAATCCGTCCAGACGGGGCATGGAAACATCGCAAAGAATGAGATCGGGGCGCTCAGCTTTAGCTTTTTCTAGTCCTGCCAGACCGTCTTCGGCAGTAATAGTTTCATAGCCTTCAAATTGCAACGTTGTTGCGATGTCTTCACGGATAAAGTCCGTGTCGTCTATGACTAGAATCTTTTTCATTGCACTACCCTACAGGTGTGGAAAACAGGAACTGGTGAGGATAATGATGCACAGTGTGATGCCAAGAATATATACACAATTGCTCTAAACAGTGCTGCTCTAACGAATATTCGAAGGTTTTGTGGATTTCTTTGCTGATTGCACTGTGGATTTCTGTCGTATAGCCGTGGTGCTCGTACGCTTAGTTTTACTACGTGATGCTGTGGGTGCTTTCAGTGCGATATCGCCGGCAAGTGCTAGGCATTCTTGCAGAGTAAGTTCTTCGGCTACTGTGCCTTTGGGCAATTTTACCTTCTGCTTCCCTATTGCTAGGCAATGACCCCCTCTATCTTTGAGCACGCGTAGTGTAGTGCCTGTGTCGAGCGTAAATTCTTTGACAATTTTATCATGCTCGGCCTGGCGCTTGGCAAGAATGATTTCAATAGCCCGGTCGGCAGAAATCGTATAGGGGTCATCATGCTTTGTGAGGGAGTAGAAGCTTCCATCGTGAAGAATGTACGGACCGAATCGTCCCAGTGCTACCTTTATGTCTTTGCTCTCAAATTTCCCGACAATGCGAGGTAGTCGGAATAGCTCAAGAGCTTCTTCGAGAGTAATTGTGTCAAGAGTTTGTCCTGGACGAAGACTGGCGTATTGCTTCTCTGTATCATCTGGTTCGCCAATTTGAGCTACGGGTCCGTAACGAGCCATGCGAACATATACATTCTTGCCACTGTTAGGATCTATACCAAGCAGGCGATCTGTACGCTCCGTGAAGAGTCGTAGAGCTTCTTCTAGTGTAATCGTTTCAATAGACTGACCTGAACGCAGGTTTGCATATTTCTTATCATCATCGTCTGCATCGCCAATCTGAACAACTGGACCATAGCGGGCAAGCCGCGCATACACATTACGTCCTGTTTCAGGATCCTTGCCGAGAAGGCGTTCTCCACTTTGTCTGTCTGCATGATGAAGAGCTTGTTCAACGATCTGATGAAATGGGATATAGAAGCTTTCTATCATCTTGTTCCAGACCTTTTTGCCGCTTGCAATCTCATCAAACTCTTTTTCTACTGTTGCTGTGAAGTTATAGTCCATGATTTGATAAAAGTACTTCATTAGAAAGTCTGTAACGAGCATTCCTATGTCGCTTGGGAAAAGCTTATTTTTTTCTGCTCCATATTGTTCGGTTTGAGTCGTTGTAGTTATGGTATCATGCTGGAGCTTCAGGATTGTTGCATCGCGTTTTTTTCCTTCACGGTCTTCTTTGACAACGTATCCGCGCTTTTGAATAGTAGAAATTGTTGGTGCGTATGTCGACGGGCGACCAATGCCAAGTTCCTCAAGTTTTTTTACCAAGCTTGCTTCAGTATAGCGTGGAGCAGGCTTTGTGAAGCGCTCTACAGCTGTCATATAGTGCAGCTTTAGTATTGTGCCCAGCTGTAGAGGCGGGAGAATACTGTGCTCGTCACTTTCGATGTCGTCATCTGTAGATTCGAGGTATAGTTTGAGAAAACCGTCAAACTTAAGTACCTCGCCAGTTGCCGTAAGAAGTTCGGGAACAGTCGATATGCCAATATTGACTATTGTTCGTTCAAGCTGAGCGTCAGCCATTTGCGAAGCAACAGCTCTTTTCCAAATAAGTTCGTATAAGCGCACAGCGTAAGCATCAATCTCTCCACCTGCTTCGAGGGTTCGGCGTGTAAAGTCTGTTGGGCGGATAGCTTCGTGTGCCTCCTGTGCTAATTCATTCTTGGTAATGTATTGCTGGGGATGGCTATATTCTCTGCCAAAGGTGCGTGTAATAACTTCTTGAGCAGCACGAATGGCTAGGTCGGATAAATGCACAGAATCAGTGCGCATGTATGTAATGTGCCCATGTTCGTAGAGCCGCTGCGCAAGAAGCGTGGTTTGACTAATTGAATATCCGAGCTTACGGCTTGCTTCTTGCTGTAGTGTTGAGGTGGTAAACGGAGCTGAGGGAGACTTCTTACTGAGCTTTGTTTCAAGGCTCTGTACAGTAAAGACGGCGCCCTTGCAGGAATGCAGGAACTTCTCAGCATCGGCAGCAGCATCAAATCGCTTGGGTAGCTCGGCAGTAAACGTGCGCCCGCTCAGTTCATCTTCGAATTCGGCTGTGAGGCGAAACGAGGATGTCGGTATGAAATTCATGATTTCTCGCTCGCGCTCGACAATAAGGCGAACGGCAACAGATTGCACACGCCCTGCTGAAAGATTTGGTCGTACCTTTCTCCACAAAAGCGGCGAAAGCTCAAATCCTACAAGCCTGTCAAGAACACGCCGCGCCTGCTGCGCATTGACAAGGTTTTCATCAATATCACGAGGGTTTTGTACAGCGTGTATAATAGCAGGCTTAGTAATTTCGTGGAAAACAATACGTTTCGTTTTATCTTTCTCAAGCTCTAGTGCTTCAACAAGATGCCATGAAATAGCTTCGCCCTCGCGATCTTCATCGGAGGCAAGCCATACCGTTTCTGCTTCGGCAGCAAGCTTCTTAAGTGTTTCAACAATGTCGCGTTTATCAGGGGTAATTTCATACTTAGGAGTAAAGCCGTTCTGAATATCGATTGCATCATCGCTTTTTACAAGATCGCGAATGTGACCAAAGCAAGATTTCACCGTGAAGTCTTGCCCAAGAAATTTTTCAATTGTTTTTGCTTTTGCAGGAGATTCAACAATAACAAGGTTTTTAATCATGACGAGTCGCGGAAATACGTATGCAATCTTGTCTCAATAAGCGTAGCCAGCGTTGTGATACGCCTAAATCTACAAAGCTTTTCTCATACCATCAAACGCTTTTCTTGGCTTGCTATGGAAATTTTATGCCGTGATACAACGACACAACAAGGCTCTCACGTTGAAACTCATGTGTGTAGGTTGTACAAAAATTATTATGTTGTTTCCGGGAGCAGTGTGGTAAAACTTTCTCGTTTTTTGTGAAATCTCTGTAACCTTTTTGAATGCTACATGTTTCTAGCATGTAAGTACGTATGTCACGCTATATGGCATGTGGAATGCTTCAACAATACTTTTGGAGGAAGTATGAACCGTCGGGATTGGCTAAAGCATGCATCAGCATTTGGCTTAGGAACAACACTTGTAGGGGCTTCTGGGGTGCACGAGCTTCTTGGTCAGCAGGCGGAATGTGTGCTGATTCCTCAAGAAACTGAAGGACCTTATCCTCTGGATCTGAGTAGAGATGCAACGAAATTTCGGCAAGATATAACAGAGGGAAAGCCCGGTGTACCTTTGCATTTGATGATGACAATCGTCAACGTAAATAATGGGTGTCGTCCCATTCCCAATGCACGTGTTGATATCTGGCATACAGATAAGGATGGCGTGTACTCTGGGTACAATCAGCCGGGAGCAAATACCGTTGGGCAAACGTTCATGCGTGGCATTCAAATTACAGATAGTAATGGGCGTGTTCGGTTTACCACAATTTATCCAGGATGGTATACTGGAAGGGTAACGCATATTCATTTTCAAGTTTTTGTTACATCTATTCTCCGAGCAACATCACAACTTGCATTCCCTGATGCGGTTACTGCAGCAGTGTATCGCACTCCTCTCTATGCAGCAAGAGGGCAAAATACTTCTGTACCAAGTAATGCTGCTGACAGCATTTTCCGTGATGGATTTCAACATCAACTGCTCACGATAACAGAAAATCCTACAACAGGTGGATACGATGCTAGCATTACTGTTGGTATTCAGGCTCCTCTAACGGGTATTACAGAGCTAGAACCTGAAACAGGCGGACAGTTTGTTCTTCAGCAGAATTATCCAAATCCATTTGCAGCATCTACGACATTTTCTTTCACACTCAAGTATACAGCATTTGTTGAGCTATCCATCTATGATATGAATGGGAGAAAACTTGTTGTTATTCTAAGTCGAACATTGCATACAGGCGAGCATACAGTGCACTTCGACAGAGCTCTGCATGGATTAGCGCCGGGGAATTATCTCTTTGAGCTGCGCACAAAGAATGCTGCAGGAGAGTTCCATCAATGTAAAGTCATGACAGTGTGGTAAGCAGAGACTGTGTGCTATGTTTCATAACTTCCTGGTATTTTCAGGTATCCGACTGTAATAGCTGATAGTTAGGTAGTAAAGCTGTTTATGAGATTCTGTTCGCCTGTGGTGAAACCTCGAAGAACGTAAGCGGATTCACTTGGAACGGTCTTGCGGCACGGGTGCGGCGAGTGAATATGCTGGTAGACCCGGTTATACATGGGGTTCGCTTGGTAGAAGCTTGCGTGGGCATATGTTTTCGGACTACGTGTGGAGAGCTGAGATTCTGCTCGGTGGTGCGAGCTATAATCCATGCACAATGATGACTTCGTACGGCAACGACCTCAACTATTCGGGCGCATGGAGACCACGAGATACTAGCGCTATTTGCTATAAAACACACACTTGCACAGCTCTACTAGCAAATCTTGGGGTTGGTGGCGAAGCGATGCTCAACGACACTGATGATGCAGCGCGAGATGTTGCTGCAGTGATGATTCCCACAACAATTAGTGCAATGTGGGCAGACAGAGGAAAGTTTTTTGTTATGCAAATTCAAACAAACCAGCGTGCCTTTACTCGCCTGGGATACATGGAAAAATTAGCCGTGTTCTTGGTTTAGTAAATGTACTGGTACATGCAGGGCAGGTACAATTACAATAAGAAC
>JANWZB010000034.1 GCA_025055035.1 Candidatus Kapaibacterium sp. | reverse complement strand
TACTTTGTTGGTAAACACATGAAATCGGCTCTTCCAGATTTTGCTTCACTTTTTGAGCAGTGTACGTTTATTGTCGAGCACCATCAGTCGCTGGCGCTAGCACACTCTGTAGAGGGAAAGACATATCGTTTGTCTGTAACTAAAATGCGTAATGGTGTGCTTATTCGGCTGTCGGAATAGTGGTGCGGAACAGCAAGCGTATGTCTCTGTGCGTGCAAGATCTAGCGTGAGGCAGAAGAGCGTATATCTTCGGAAAACATGGGAAAGAGGCGCGAGAATATGCTATTGGGGCGTGCTGCAAGCTCTTTTGCTGTGCCACTTTCAACAACAACGCCTTTGCTCAGAACAAGAATACGGTCAGAACGGCGAATATTTTCGATATCATTCGAAATGTCGAGCACAGTCCAATAGCCACAAGCGTAGATTTTGTCAATAATTTGCAGCTTTCGTGCTTGGTCGAGTGTGTGAAATGCTTCATCAATCACAAGAAGTTGCGGGCGACCAATGATAGCGCGAGCAATCATGATGCGGCATAGGATGCTCTCGGAGATATTAGAACCCGTTGCTACGATGCTTGTGTTCAGACCATCGGGGAGTTGAATAATATCGTCATAGACACACGCTGTTTGCAGAGCCCATTCCATCTCTTCTGTAGTGCAATGCCGCCCGAGCGTTATATTGTCGCGCACTGTTCCATGAAAGATCTCGAGGTTTGTTGTAACAATACCAATGGCGGAGCGCGTATCGCTTATACGCAGATGCCGAATTTCTTGACCATTCAGAAGAATACCACCACTTTGTGCTTCGTAGAGCCGTGCAAGAAGATTCGTGATCGTTGTTTTCCCTGAGCCCGGTTCGCCAACAATGCTTGTGTGAGAGCATGGGGCTATCTCAAACGATACGCCTCGTAGTGCGTAAAAGCCGTTAGGGTAGGCAAAATGGACATTCTGGAATCGTAGTGCAGCAGGTCCAAAACGATGCTCAAATGCTTCGCCCGTAATGTCTTCGAGTTCTTTATCAGTAATGTGGGAGATTTTATCAATTGCGGTCAGGAGGTCGTAGTAAATGTCAAATTGGCTGATGAGCTTTTCCAAGGAGCTTAGTACCGAGAGAATAACAAGTTCCGCAGCAACAAGCTGACCAATTGAAATACTTTGCTCAATAACAAGAAATCCACCCAAACCAAGGATTCCAGCGCTAGCAATAGCACGAAATATTGCCGAACCCATAAGTTGCCGCGCAAGAACAGCAAAGTGCAGCGCACGCGCCTTGACGTATTCGTCCGTAATGTGGTCGACACGCTCAATAATGAATTGCTCCGTTGAATACAGCTTGAAGCTAGTGTGGCTACGAGCAATTTCTTCCAGCCACTCTACAAGGGCATACTTCTTCTTGGATTCTTTGATGCTAGTTTCCAGACCTCTGTAAGACAAAACAAAGATTACAATCCCAGCGAAGAAGAACAGTGCGAAGTCGAAGAGTATGAAAATAGGGTGGTAGATTGCCAGCAAAATCAGCCCAACAAGAGCGATAAGCAAAGCACTCAAGCCATCGAGGAGCATCTTGCTAAGAGACTTCTGAATCGTGAGAACATCGAAAAAGCGATTCATTAATTCTGGTGGGTAATCGCCAGCAAGAGCTTCCATGCGGATTCGTGGAAGGCGCGTTGCTATGTCGAATGCTGCTCGCACGAACAGTCGCCGCTGTATTAGATCTAGTAAGTACGACTCGATAACAACGAAAATCCCCGTTACCAACATACCAAAGCTTACAGCAATGCACAGGACAATAAGCTGTGGTGTTACAACTCCAAGCTGTACAGCGTTAACAATCGCCTGCGATGAAAGTGGTAAAATGAGACTGAAAAGACCGGCAATCATCGAGTACACCACAAGAACCCAGATATCGTGCTTTTCGGCTCGGATCAGATACAGAAGCTTTTTGAGTAACTCCCATGCTGTTGGGGTGTGATGATGCTGTACCGGTGTTTTAATATAGTCTGCACTAGAGTATGCTGAGCCATTATACAGAGGTTGTGTCATGTGATGTTATAGTTGTGAAGTGCGAGAGGACTTGATATACGTAGTTTATGCTATACTGAGAAGTGTATACTCCCCTTGATGCTGACGTATAAATTCTGCACGTATTGTTGCATGCTCAGGTTTGCGTAGATGCGGGTCATCTGCAATCAGAGCAAAGGCTTCTTGGCGAGCAACACTCATTATATCAGCATCGGTAAGAATGTTAGCGAAGGTAAAATTTGGTATTCCGGACTGACGTGTCCCTAGCACGTCGCCGGGTCCTCGAAGCTGCAGATCAACTTCGGCAATGACAAAGCCATCGGTTGTTTCCTGCATAGTTTTAAGTCGTGTGATACACGCCATACGCTCACGGATAGTTTCCTGTCGTTCTCGCGCATACAGATGAAATTGAAAATGGTCTTTTGTTGCCAAAAAACAATACGACTGCTCTGAACTGCGCCCTACGCGCCCGCGCAGCTGGTGTAGTTGTGCTAAGCCAAAGCGTTCAGCATTCTCAATGAGCATAATTGTTGCGTTGGGAACATCGATACCTACTTCAACAACAGTTGTTGCGACGAGAATATCAAACGCTTTATCCTTAAAAGCACGCATCGCGTCTTCTTTTTCATACCAGAGCATCTGACCGTGTAACAAACCAAGCTTTATGTCGGGGAAGATCTGGCGTTGAAGATACTCGAAGTGCTGTACAGCAGATTTTGCCTCAACGCGGTCGGATTGTTCGATAAGCGGGTAAACGATATATGCTTGGTGACCATGAGCAATCTGCTCGCGAATAAACTGGAAAATCTGTGGAAGCTTCGATTCGAAGACTATTTTCGTGATAATAGGCTTGCGATTACTAGGAAGTTCGTCAATAGTCGATACATCAAGATCGCCGTAAATAGTCATCGAAAGCGTGCGCGGTATTGGCGTGGCAGACATTACTAAAATATGCGGCGAAAGAGTATGGTGGCTGAGTAGCGTGGACGATGAGCTGTCGTTTCTATAGAAGCTCGCAGTTGCCTTGTGTTTCAGTTCTGCCCGCTGCAGAACACCAAAGCGGTGCTGTTCGTCAATCACTACAAATCCTAAACGATTGTATTGAACAGCACTTTGGAAAAGAGCATGTGTTCCCACAATGATGTGGGCTTCACCTGAAGAGATTTTATCGAGCACCTCATTTCTATAGCGTTTGTTTTGTCCGCCAACCAGCTGTACAACATCGACACTACGGGGTTGGCCTGTAGCACTGAGATGAGCGTTTAGTATATCGATATATGCGCGCAGTGTGCTATAGTGCTGTTCTGCTAGAATCTCTGTTGGCGCCATAAGAACGCATTGCAAGCCAGCATCAACAGCAGCTAGCATAGCGAGCAAAGCAACAATGGTTTTCCCTGAACCAACATCACCTTGCAAGAGGCGATTCATTGGGTGTTGGGAGCGCATATCGTTGATGATCTCGCGCAGAACACGCTTTTGTGCACGTGTCAGATCGAAGGGTAAATGTTCTACTAATGTCCGCGCAAGAGGACTAGTGCCACCAAGAGCCGGTGCAGTATCGAATGATTTAATCCCGTGATGCCGCGTTGCAAGCAAAAGCTCGAAGAAAAATAGTTCCTCAAATTTCATGCGTTTTCTTGCTCGTTCCAGAGCGGTACGAGATTCGGGAAAGTGCAGCTGTCGAATTGTGTCGTGCAGAGGGGGAAAGTCAAATTTCGCGCGTAGGTACTCTGGAAGCGTTTCGCAAACGTGCGCGAGCTCCTGTTCAAGTGCAGAGGCAATCACGTTTCGCATAATGCGCATTGTAATGCCAGCGTCTTTCATCTTTTGTGTTAGACGGTATTTCGGGAGAATCGTACCGCTGCGGTATAGTTCGATATCTTCGGCGTCAATGTGCTCAATTTCGGGGTGATGAAACTGAATTTTCCCGTAGTTCAATTCTGGAACTCCACTAATCGCAAGAACTTGATTCGGATCGAATAGGCGTCGAAAGTAGGATGTGCGGTTCCAGAAAATAATCTCTGCGGGAGTGTTGGAGTAGTCGTCAATGCTGACAATTAGCATTTTGCGGTTCTTGCCGAAAGTTTTGTCCCGAACAGAGCGTACGTGCACAATGACAGTAACTTCTTGAAATGGTGTATTAGCGTGCTCGCTAAAAGCGTTGCGTTGGTGCTTGTGCGCCAGTGCCATTTTGAGATCATGTAACGAAGGAACGTTTGTACGGTCAATGTATGCACGCGGGTAGAACCGTACTATGTCTGCAGTAGTGTAGATACCCTCATGGGCAAAAGCTTCGGCGCGGCGCGGTCCGATACCTTTTACGTACTGTATAGGTGTAGCCGCATGCGATAACTCTTCTTGCTTGTGTTCTGTGTCGTTATAGGTAGTTTGAAAAGATGTTCGTAGCATGGGGACGTCAGCCCAAAAAGAGTACGACAGAAAACACTGACAATCAACACGGATAAAAAGTTACCAAAATTGTAGCAGCCAGAAGAAAACTTTTTGTCTGTTGATGTTGAGAGTTGTTTCTGTATACCAACAAATTGGCTTAGCATCGGAAAAAGTATTGATTATTTAGCAATCTCCTTTTATATTGCGAGTCTATATCAATTCTTGCAAAGACAGCTCAGGCAACTAAGCGCTGACGTTCGTTCTTATGGCATCTACACGAGAGCTAGATGCACTACCTTATGATTTGTAGGCAAGCGTATTACGAAGCCTCTCAAGGCTTTTCAAACCAAGAACAAGTACTATTTGTGATTTTCACACGAAGGAGTGACGACGTTGAAAAAGGGATTACTACGGAAGTGGCTTATCGTTATATTGCCGCTTATTGCTGCGGGCATACTGCTGTTTCCAACGTTTCGTGCATATCAGCTTGAAAAGCAGCGCCAAGAACTGGTAGCCGCGAACAATCAATCCGCGCTTGCAGCATTCGACAAAGAATACGGTGAGACATTGCGCAAAAACAAGGAGCAAAGCCTTAAGCTTGGTCTAGATTTACGTGGAGGCATTTATGTTACGCTCGAAGCAGATGTTCTACGGCTTCTGGAAGAGTCGGCGATGCGTGATGCTATTGATGATGTCTTTCTGGAGACACTCGAAAAAACGCGCCAGCAAGTTGAAGCAAGCGGCAGCGATGATGTTCTTCCTATTTTTCTCAAGAATTTTGATGCTATTGCTCGCCCACGAGGGCGTAAGCTCTTTTCATATTACGATACAGGAGATAACCGCGATTTAAGCGAAGAAGCTATTATCAAGAGACTTGAACGCAATATCAACGAAGCGATAGATCAAGCGATTGAGGTTGTACGCCAGCGTATTGATAAGTACGGAGTTGCTGAAACAACAATTCAGAAGCAAGGTACGCGGCGTATTGTTATTGAGCTTCCGGGTGTAAATAATGAAGCTGAGGTGCGTTCGTTGTTGCAGACTACAGCACGGCTAGAGTTCAAGCTCCTGCGCAATAACGCGCAGATTGTGCGTGCATTTTATGCCATCGACCAATTGCTCAAAAATGCAAATATACAAACTGTTTCTACAACACAAGCAACGGTTAGTACAAGTGGAACAGCAAGCGCTTCTGCGCCTGATAGCACAACACCCGCGAATGTAGCCAAAGATTCTGTAAAAGCCGATCCATATGCCGGATTGACCGATGAACAAAAGCGAGAAAAGTTCAAGAAAGATTATCCGTTTACCTCACTATTTATTACCTATTTCAACCCACCCGGTGAAGGGCAACAGCCTGTTCCAATTGTATACGAAAAGAATGAGTTTCCAGAAGGAGAATATAGCTTTCAAATTCCTGAAGAAAATCTTGCGAAGTATGAGGAAATCATGGCTCGCTCGGATGTCCGACGCATTATCGGCAACGAGTATCAAGTATTGCTATCGGCGAAGCCTGAGCCGTTCTTCGAGCGGCAGGGAATTAAGATTTACTACATCTACAGCGTCCTCGCAAAGCCAGAACTGACAGGCGATGTGATTTCCGATGCACAAGCAACATTCGACCCGACAACAAATGCCCCAATGGTAATGATGGATATGAATGCCGACGGTGCGATGAACTGGGCACGTATCACAGGGGCAAATATTAAAAAACGTATTGCTATTGTGTTAGACGACCGTGTATACTCGGCACCAGTGGTACAGAATAAAATTACTGGCGGGCGCTCGCAAATCACAGGAAGCTCGACGATAGAGGAGGCACGTCTTCTTGAAATTGTGCTGAAAGCGGGTGCGCTCAAAGCACCAGTCAAAATTGTAGAGGAACGTGTTGTTGGTCCTTCACTAGGGGAGGACTCAATTCGCAAAGGTGTCGTCTCTGGGGCAATTGCTGCCCTGCTTGTCGTGCTGTTTATGATTATGTACTATGCCACAGCCGGATTACTTGCGGATATTGCTGTTCTTATCAATATTGTGCTTATTGTTGCTCTGCTTGCTGCATTTGGTGGAACGCTTACGCTTCCCGGCATTGCTGGACTTATTCTTACGCTTGGTATGGCAGTAGATACCAACATTCTTGTGTTCGAGCGTATCCGCGAGGAGCTTTATCGTGGCCGTTCACTGCGTGCTGCTGTGGATGAGGGGTTTAAGCGTGCATTCAATGCTATTTTGGACTCTAACATCACAACAATGATTACCGGAGCAATTTTGTATTATCTTGGTACCGGACCGATTCGTGGCTTCGCTGTAACGCTGATGATTGGCATTGTTATGACGCTCTTTACCGGGATAACAGTATCGAAGGTGTTTTTTGAACTGATTTTGGCACGTGGGGTAACGACATTTAATCTTGGTCAGCCAGCGTTAGTAGAGCAGCAAGCATAATATTGTTATCTCATTGTAGAGGAGAAATGCTACTATGCAGTTTTTTCATAATACAAACATTGACTTTCTGAGCAAACGCCGATTTTTCTTCTTTGCGTCGGTGATTATCAATGTCGTTGGTATTCTTGTTGTTGCGATTAAGGGCTTGGAATACGGTATTGATTTCGTTGGTGGAACAGAAATTGGCGTTAGGTTTAGTGGCTCAAGTCCTGTACAAACGGAGCAGGTGCGCAGAGCAATGGAAGATGCCCAATTTACAGGCTCCGAGATAAAATCCTATGGTAAAACCGACGAATTCCTGATTCGCCTGCCGAATGTTGCTGGGAAAGACTATTCTTCAACTGCGATTATGGAAAGCTTGAAAAAAACTTTCCCCAATCAGACTATTACACTGCTCAAAGTAGATAAAATTGGCCCGAAAGTGGGTGCAGAATTGCGAAATAAGGCACTGCTGGCGCTTGGCTTGTCGTTTGTGATGATTATGGTATATATTGCATTTCGCTTTGAGTTTTTGTATGGGTTGGGAGCGATTGTTGCGCTACTGCATGATGCTATCCTTGCATTTGTTGTTTCTGTCATGGTACATGACCTTGGAATCATTAACCTTGAGGTTAATCAGAGTATGTTAGCGGCAATGCTGACCGTGATTGGTTTTTCAGTACACGATACTGTTATTATCTTCGACCGTATTCGCGAGAATCGCGAGAAGCATAAAAACATGCCGTTCCTCGATATGGTCAATCTAAGTATTAATGAGACGCTCAGTCGCACCATTAATACGGTGCTAACAGCGGTGCTTGTGCTGATTGTGATTACAGTGTTTGGTGGAGAGGTCTTGCAAGGATTCGCATTCGTAATGTTGGTGGGTTTTATTACGGGAGCATATTCCTCGATCTATATCGCCAGTGCGTTTGTGGCATGGTATCTTGAGACCTTTAAAAAATACAATCTCCATGTCGAAACGTATGCAAGCATCACCGCAAAGGCAAAGGCATAATTTTCACTAATGAACTATGAGAGATAGTAGCTGCTGAGAGTCCTAAAGGGGCTTTGTTTGTAAGCCCTTTTCCTGTTTCAAAGTGCAGCACACTCGGTCAGTACGTTTCCCCAATACACTTCTATATACCATTACTATCTGTATGACTGAGTTAGAGTTTCATATTCACCCCACCAAGAGCGCTTTCGCAATTGCTACACTACGCGGGCACATTACAGGAGGACTGCAAGCAGTGGAGTTTGCATCAAATATTAACAGGCTTATAGCAAGCAATATCAAATGTGTTGTGCTCGACTTATCGGGTGTTACACTGATGAATAGCTCTGGACTAGGTATGCTTGTAGGAGGTATGACAACTATGCGCAAGGCAGGTGGTGCAATGCGCTTTGCCGCCATACCAGCAAACGTGATGCACTTACTCGAAATTACACGTCTGAATACTGTCTTTGACATATACGAAAGTGTTGATGCCGCGCTACAGAATGACCCCTCATAGATGCTTGATGATAAGACCCACAATGTACAGCCGTGCAGAATAATCACTGAGCTATGATTCTGTCCGACAAGGAGATTCTCCGTGCAATGGAAGTAGGCGATATCGTGATAACTCCGTTCCGTCTCGATGCGCTAGGCTCAAATAGTTATGATGTGCATTTGGGTAAGACACTCGCCTGCTACCGTGATGATGTGCTCGATGCAAAACAGCACAATCTTATTCGTACGTTTGAGATTCCTGAGGAAGGATTTGTCTTACAACCCCATGAATTTTACCTTGGAGTCACAGAAGAATACACAGAAACGCATAGGCACGTCCCATTCCTTGAGGGTAAGTCGAGTGTGGGGAGGTTGGGCATTGACATTCATGCAACGGCGGGTAAGGGAGATGTTGGATTCTGCAATACGTGGACACTGGAAATCTCAGTCAAAAAGCCTGTACGAGTCTATGCAGGAATGCCAATTGGGCAAATTATCTACTTTGAGATACGTGGCGAAATATTAACTCCCTATAACATGAAGCACAGTGCAAAATACACTGCACAAACGCATCTTCCAGTAGAATCCATGATGTGGAAGAATTTTCTACGATCTTCTTCCGATGAATAGCACCGTTCTTCAGCAAGCTTCCGATACAGTACAATGCACACTACATATTGTTCTTTGCTGCATGTTGTCTATGGTATGGAGCATAGCAGCGTCGTGCAGCTCGCGTAGCGAAAGCAATTACTCCAAAAACCCATACTTCTACCCCGACAGCATTGAGCTGGAGCGTAAAGAGAAGGATGTGTACTTGCGCGAAGGAGAAATGTCGCCCTTGAAAGTAGAGGATAAGACGCTTTTTCAAGGGCTTTCGTATTTTCCACCCGACGAACGCTTTGTTGTTAAGGCACGATTTGAAGCACTGCCCGAGACAGATACGCTTATCCTGCAAACAAGTGATCGTGACCAAAGACCGATGCTTCGAGCAGGATATCTATATTTTGCTCTTGGGAAAGATACCTGTCGTTTAACGGCGCTACGTGCTATTGGCGTAGAAGGGCGAATGCAGCGAGAACTCTTCGTACCGTTCAAAGATGCTACGAATGGCACGGATACGTATCGAGCAGGACGCTACGTCAACGTTCGCATACCGGCATCGGGACAGCCATACATCGTTGATTTCAATCGCGCGTTTAATCCATACTGCGCTTACAATGAAGAATACAGCTGTCCACTTGTTCCCCTAGAGAATGTGTTGCCGGTAAGAATTGAGGCAGGTGAGAAGATATTCTTCCGTCCGCGCCCGTAAATCTCTAGATCAAGCAGTATGCTGTGTACTAGAGCATGTGTATTTGGTGCTATTTCCTGCGTAACTCTATGATGCAGTGCATACTACGAATGCTATTCACACACTCGTTGCTATGGCGTAAAGCTATATATGTTCTGCTCATCTTTGGTGTGCTTGTACTGTGTGAGGCAGGATGCATTGTTGTGATGCAGAAGTCGAAGCAGAGTGGACAGTCATCTGTATCAGCAAAGCCGGAGGAAAAGCCTGTACGGCAACTGCCGTCGAAACCTTCTATACTTATGTCCGATGAGGTTGTGCGCTCGGAGCTTGGTGATATGGTGTCTGTCTTGCCGTTGGGATGGTCGCTTGTGAATATTGAAACAAATCTTCCTGTACAGGTATTTAGCGTTGCTGTAAATCCTCATTATACTGCTGGTCTTATTTATTCAGTTCTGCGCAAAGAGGAAGGGTTCGACCGCATTTATCAAAAAGACGGTCTAGTGGGCATCGGAAGAATCAGTGCTTCAAGGCGCGACACAAAGATGCGCAATATTAAGCGCATTGGGGATTTTGAGGAAGTGCAGGTCGGTACAAAACGCTTCTGCCTATACCGTTATACAACAGACAATGGCGCAACACTCAATCGCGTAGCAGTCTTTCGCTCATCGTTTGGTAACTACTACGAATGTACACTGGCAGATTTAACATTTACAGGGCGTAAGCTCGTTTCGTATGAGGAAATGGAAGAAATCTACGCCTCTGTGCTTGCCGCAATTGATTTTTGACTGCAATATTGCCTATTGTATCGTCTGTCTTATGCCTGTTAAAAACCATGTGTGCATTGTGCCTTTGCCTTTAATCTCAAGAAAGCCACGATCTTCAAATATAAAATCTTCTTTTAGCGCGTGATATACAGCTTCGGAAACCTGGATTTTCCCGGCTTCGCCATGTGATTCCATGCGTGATGCCGTGTTAACAGTATCTCCCCAAAGGTCATAAGCAAACTTCTTAGTACCAATGACGCCTGCAATCACCTCTCCTGTGTGAATGCCGATGCGAAGCTGCAAATGAAGGTGATGTTGGTCATTGATAGCTTCTAAAGCGCGAAGCATTGCAAAGGCTGCATGTGCAATGCTCCGACAATGCTGCGGGTGATATTTCGGGACTCCGCCTACAAGCATGTAGCAATCACCAATTGTTTTAATCTTTTCGAGCCCCATATCGTCAGCTATCTGGTCGAAGGCAGAAAATATCGCATCGAGGAGTGTTACGAGCTCTTCAGGAGAAATTGTCTCAGAAAGCTGAGTGAAGTTAACGATGTCAGCAAATAGTACTGTAGCATGCGCGTAGCGCTCAGCAATATGCTGCTCGCCGCTACGCAGGCGTGCAGCTATTTCTGCGGGAAGAATGTTGAGAAGAAGCTTTTCGGAGATAGTGCGCTCCTGCTCGATAAGGAGGGTTTTTTCTCGGAGACTTGCATTAGCGAGCTCGATTTCTTGTGCCTGTGCACTCAAAATTGCCTGTTGACGGAGTATCTCTGCTGTCCAGCGTTGCTTAAGGCGAAAACGATTGATAAGAATAGCAATCAGCACGCAGGATGCTACAAGTCCGCCACCAAGTGCCCAGAGTTTTATGCGTGTTGTTTGCTCAGCTGCTTTGACTTCCCCTTCTTTACGTTCAATTTCGTAGCGTACCTGCATGGCGGCACTTTTCTTGATACTTTCCTCGCCAGCGATAGAATCGCGCATAGCAATATATAACGACTGATACTCGAACGCTTTACGGTAATGACGCAATGCAGCGTGAGCACGTTGTAGGATAAATGCCAGCTCGACAATATCTACTGGTGTTTTGGTCGCTTGTGCTATAGCCAAGCCTTGCTCAGCGTAGTCTATTGCTTTATGGTATTGACCAGCATCAGCTTCGGTGGCTGCGATTCTACCTAGTGTCATAGCTACATCGGAATGTGCCCCAGAGTTCTGCATAAATGCAAGAGCTTGCTGATAATATTCCTTTGCTCGTGCAAACTCTCGTTTGGCTCGATATATCGTACCTATCTTGATAAGCGACACATACATTTGTGTTGTATCGCCCATACTGCGACGTATATTCCATGCTTCTGTATAAAATCTGAGCGCATCTTCATACTGCTGCTTTGCTTCAGCAATCTCTCCTAAGCGCATACAACAGTACCCGATGCCTTCTGGATAATGAAGCTCTTGAAATATGGTGCGCGCTTGAGTAATGTACTCAAGTGCCCATTCATAGTTGCCTTGTAAGCGATACACATCGCCAATATTGTTGAGAGCATAGCCACGTTCCCGTCTGTTGTATGCTTGTTCAGCTGCGGTAAGCGCTTCGAAAAATATTTCTAGCGCTTTAGGATAGTTACCAATGTTGCGGTACGCAATACCAAGAACATTGAGGGAGGCAGCAAGTTCAGAACTATGGAGTGCTCGAGCGAGTTCGACGGCTTGCGAGGCATAGGTGAAGGAGGGCTGAAGGTCAAATTTGCGATATTCCCATCCGAGAGTACGTAAGACGCGAATACGCTCTTCGCCAGCTACTGTGGCCAGGCAGTTGAGCAGGCTGTCGATAGTCCGCGATGCGTGATAACGCACACGAATCGGCGCTTCTGCGGCAGTTTTAGGAGGTGTAACCCTTCCGGGAGGCTGAGCATGTACAAAACAGCAATCTGCACAGAATATCCCACTAGACAGTATCGCCGACACGAGAGTAATATGTGCTAGCATCAGCATGATGTACAATGCTGCGCATCTGATACAGTCTACAAGGGCATTCATTGCAGGCGTAGAGGGTTATGCACTTTTGATGAAGCGGAGTATTTCGCGCACATGATTCACAATTGCTGCATCTGCCATAGCCTGCGCCATAGAGTTTTGAGCATCGCGGGTGATTTGCTCATGCTCCAACTTGTTAGTTTCTATGAAGCTATCAAGGCGCTGGCGTAGCTGATCAAGTTTTGCCTGGAGTGCTTCTGTTGCGCGGATTTGTCCGGCAGCCCACGATGAAGGCTCTGTGGTATCGAGACGCTGCTCAAGAGCCTTCACAGTGTTTTCAAGATCTGCGAGTTTGTTCTTGAGTGTTACGACGTCCTCACGGGGATACGTGATTTCTTGGAGAATAGCAGAGAGACGCTTGCGTACGTAGTCATATCCTCGTGCGATTGGGCGAACGAACGTCAAGATTAGAGCAGCACCTGCTCCAAAATACCCTATAAAGCTTATTCCAGCAACTGATAGAGCATACATACCAGCAGCTGTTGCAAGATGAAGACCAAGTGCTAGAAGAAGCGCTCGTTCCGACCAGCGCTTTGTGTAGGCAATTTTGTCCTCAGCGACAGGAATAGCACGTCTACGGGATTCTTCAGCTTCAGCCAGAACGGTGCGTGTCTGAAAGTAGATATTCCATGGTACAGTAACGATGGTAATGAGCCAGAGCAACGTTAAAAGGCCGATAGTCCAATCTAGTGGGGAAAGCGCATACGTTCCGCCTCCGTACAGAAAAACCCAAGCGGTGCCGCCAAGCAGCACGAGCAGAATAACTCCACTAAGTTCGCGCATAGTTCAAATCTCCAAAAAGTGAGAAATACGCTGATAGACTATACCTCATGGGCAAGAGCGAAGGTTTCATCGAGGTTGAAGGATTCTATCATGTCCACTCCCTGTTGAGCAAATCGGCATGCAGCAGCGCGGGGGCGCTCATCGGATTCATGTGCCAGCGACCATTCTGCATGATCAGCAAGTAGAGCAAGTGCTAACGCACGCCCTAATGTGAACGCAATACGCCGTGCTGAAGCTTCGAGCTGCACAGAAGTAGCGCTATGAACACATTGTTGTACAAATTCCATTGTGTGCTGTATTGCTTGCAATGCCCTGTTCCCACAAGCTTGCAAGCGCTTGTCGCGTAGCCCTGCACATAGGCGGTGAATCTGCTCATAGAGCAGCTCAAGCCCGCCGTTAGATAGCGATTTGAGTGTATCGAGTGCAAGTACATTCGTTGTGCCTTCCCAAATCGGAAGAACTTGAGCATCTCTGAGGAGCGTTGCAATTCCCGTATCCTCTACGTACCCTGCCCCGCCAAAGCTTTCCACTGTCTCGCTTGTAAGAGCAACGCCCTGCTTACCGCTTGTGAGCTTAGCGATAGAGCTAAGAATGCGGAAGAGCCTGCGCTCGTCGTCCGTAGCAGTATGCGCTTCGTCTTTGCCCAGCAAGCTTACAGTAAAGAACACTAAATGAAATGCTGCTTCGAATTCTGCTTGCATGGATGCTAAGGTATCAGCATGTAGAGGTTTCTTGCTAAGCAGCGAGCCAAATGTATAGCGTTTGCGTGCATAGTCCCTTGCTAGCGCAATACCACGCCGCATAAAGCTGATGGCGCATACGCTGTTCCATGTCCGTGTAATGTGCAACATAGGAACAATATTACGGATACCATTGCGCGTGTCGTACACAGGAATTGCTGGTGTACCGTGAAGTAGGAGCTCTGCTGTAGGAAGCTGCTTTGTTCCGAGCTTGTCCTTGAGGCGCTG
Source organism: Candidatus Kapaibacterium sp. (assembly GCA_025055035.1). Classification (GTDB taxonomy): domain Bacteria; phylum Bacteroidota; class Ignavibacteria; order Kapaibacteriales; family UBA4661; genus PH2015. The sequence goes on along the minus strand of JANWZB010000034.1, from coordinate 10,937 downwards.
TACTGTGATATTCTGAAGTTGACCTGCATCGTTGCGAAGTTCCACATAAAACAGTGCTAATCCGTCGCCTCCAGAAGGATTCCCTGTAGGACGTGCAAGTGTAAGAGCAATCTGCGAAGTAACAGCAGAGGTAAACCATTTTCTTCCATACAATCGCCAAGTGCCGTTGGAATCTTGTTCGGCAACAGTCTCTGTTTGCCCAACATCTGAACCACCTGTAGATTCTGTCATCCATTGACCGCTTGTCCAGAAGGTATCGGGATTACGCGATGTTAGATGCGGTACTGCGCGTTCTATAAGTTGGGTGTTACCAGAGCGTAGCAGTGTGCGTGCTGCACCATCAGTCATAGCTAACGGACACGTGTAAACGTCGGTCGAAGGGTGGAATAAGTACACGAGCGCAAATTGGTAGAGGCGCGAAAACTCTCTATACGGTGTGTCGTATGCAGCAGCAACAAGACCATGCTCTGCCGCAAACTGTTCGCAGTACTTCCAAAAGGGCGATACTACAATATGGTCGATGCGGTTGCCCCATGCATCGAAAGGAATATGGTGCGGTGTAAATAAGCGATGTTCCTGCTGCAAGCGATAGAGCGTTTCGCTTGCTGCTGCACCCATAGCATGGAGTGATGGCTCTACGTCGATAAAAATATCGTGTGGTAATCTGCGGCGCAAATATGAACGCAATACTCGGTCGTCGAGATATTGATTTGCTAGTACTGGAGATGGTTGGTTAAAAGGGGTAATCTGTGGCATCGTCGTACAGGTAGCAACGTTATTGTGTTGGTTGTTGTTCCGCAAATATCTTGCTATGTTTGCGCATTCCAAAACTTTTTTGATTCGCGAAGAATGCAAATTCCTGTGTCTTCAACTCGGCATCGATACCGCGATACTAGAGGTATTGGCGGGCATCCGCGTGGTTTGACAACACTATTTGTGACTGAGCTGTGGGAACGCTTCAGCTATTACGGTATGCGAGCATTGCTAGTGTTATACATGGTGGCAACACCGTCGGAAGGGGGGTTGGGGCTTGATGTACCAACAGCGACAGCAATCTATGGCATGTACACAATGTGGGTATATTTACTGACACTACCGGGCGGTTGGATAGCGGATAGATGGTTAGGCACAAAGTCTGCTGTACTGGTAGGTGGTGCCATAATTGCTGCAGGACATACAATTCTTGCATGTATGGGGATTGCTACCTCGCTAGCTATGTTATATGCTGGTTTATCGTGTGTGGCGTGTGGTACGGGCTTGCTCAAACCAAGTATTAGTGCAATGGTTGGGGAATTGTACGAAGAACGCGACGAGCGACGTGATGCTGGATTTGCGCTGTTTTTTATGGGCATTAACATTGGCGCTGCATGTGCACCAATTGTCTGCGGCTTTTTAGCTCAGCATCATGCTATGAAGCACCTTCTTGCGCTATGTGGCTTCAATCCTGCGCATTCATGGCATTGGGGTTTTGGTGCAGCAGGCTTGGGGATGATGGCAGGACTTCTCTACTTCTATCGAGCGTATAAGCATATTGGTAGGCAAGAAGAATTCTCAAGTGCAGCACGAAGGCTTCAGTATCGTATCTATCCTTCTCTATCGTCGGTCGAAAAGCGGCGCATAGCGGTCATTCTAGTCCTATTTTTGTTTACAGTACTGTTCGGTGTTGTGTCTGAACAGGCAGGATCAAGTATGAGCTTATTTGCCGACCGTTTGACCGATAGGTCTGTTGGCTCGTGGGAGGTGCCGTCAAGTTGGTTTCAAGCTGTTGTGCCGATATATGTTATTCTTTTGGCACCATTATTCTCTCGGCTGTGGATGCGTCTTGGCGAGCGGCAGCCTTCGTTTCCAGCAAAATTTGCACTAAGCTTGCTTTGTGTCGCTGGAGCGTGTGCGTGTATGGTTGTTGCATCAATACTCGCAGTTTCTGGGAAGGTTAGCCCGCTATGGCTGCTTACAGCGTTTTTTGTACAGGAGATTGGTGCCGTGCTTTTGAATCCTACGGGATTGAGTGTTGTCACAAAGCTTTCTCCGGGTCATCTCGTGGGACTGATGATGGGAGTATGGTTCCTTGCAAGTGCTCTTGCAAGTCGCATTGCTGGATACTTAGCCGGATTCTTTGATGAAAAGCGCCCAGACTTTTTAGCCCAATATTTTGCTGTGTTGTCGGGTGCGATGATACTTGCTAGTCTAGTACTGCTAATTCTGACCCCGCGTCTGCGGCGTATGATAGGCGATGAAAAATAACATTACACGCTAGAATGCCAAGCCATTTGGAAAATTCTTCGTAAATTTGCCGCCTGTGAAATCGTCGTATGTTGTTTATCGTGTTATCAACTGGAGAATATTGCTTGTATGGAACGCTTCAAAAATTATATCAATGGTGCATGGGTTGATGCTCTCTCTGGCAAGACCTTTCAGAATTTAAACCCAGCTGACCAACGTGACTGCATTGGTGAATTTCCTGAGTCTGATGCTGCAGATATAGATGCGGCTGTGAAAGCTTGTAAGGCTGCTGAACGCTCGTGGATGTTGACACCAGCACCAAAGCGTGGCGATATTCTGCGCCGAGCAGGGGATATTTTTACACGCCGTAAAACAGAGCTTTCTCGCATTATGACCCGTGAAATGGGTAAACCGACATTTGAAACTGCAGGAGATGTACAGGAAGCAATAGATACCTGCTATTACGCTGCTACGGAGGGTCGGCGCTTGTTTGGATACACCGCACCGAGCGAACTAGAGAATAAAATGAATCTGTCATTTCGTATGCCGGTGGGTGTATGTGGGATTATTACGGCATGGAATTTCCCGATTGCTGTGCCGTCGTGGAAGATAATCCCTGCACTGTTGTGTGGCAACACTGTGGTGTTCAAGCCATCGGAGGACGCGCCACACTCGGCGGTAGTATTTGCCGAGATTTTGGAGGAAGCAGGTGTGCCTCCGGGAGTCTTTAACGTCGTGCATGGTAAGGGTGCTAGTGGTGCTGCGCTTGTCGAGCATCCTGCAGTACGCCTAATAGCATTCACTGGCTCTACGCAGACGGGTACAAGTATAGCCGCGCGGTGTGGTGCACTCAACAAAAAGTGCTCGCTAGAGATGGGAGGGAAAAATGCTCTTGCTGTGATGGAAGATGCCGACCAAGAACTTGCATTAGAAGGGGTGCTATGGGGGGCGTTCGGAACAACCGGTCAACGCTGTACGGCAACCTCGCGTCTTATCGTTCACAAAGATATCTACGAAGAGTTTACCAATAAGCTTATTACTCATGCGTCGAAGTTGCGCTTAGGTTCTGGGCTCGAACCCGATACGCAGGTCGGTCCTGTTATTAATGAGCGTCAGCTAGAAAAAATTGAGCGCTACATTCAAATTGGTCGCGATGAAGGAGCAACACTAGCATTGGGTGGTGGTCGTGATGACGGTCCGAAGCTTGGTGTAGGCTTATTTGTCAAGCCAACGATTTTCCTTGATGTGACCCCATCGATGCGAATCTTCCGCGAGGAAATTTTCGGTCCCGTTCTAGCTGTTACCAAAGCGGAGTCGTTTGAGCATGCAATCGAGCTTATCAACGACTGCGAGTATGGACTGTCCTCAAGTATTTTTACATCCGACGTCAATCGTGCGTTTCGTGCTATTCGTGATATTGAGGCAGGCATCACCTACATTAATGCTCCTACGATTGGAGCCGAAGCACATATGCCATTTGGGGGGGTTAAGGGTACAGGAAACGGGCACCGCGAGGGTGGATGGACAGCGTACGATATCTTTACTGAATGGAAGACTGTCTATGTAGATTTTTCGAGCAAACTCCAGCGTGCACAGATTGACAATTACTAGGTGTGAGCTGTATGTTCAGTATATAGCTAGTACAGAGAAGGATTGGCTGTGCCAGAGCATTCCTAGAAGATGGCACGCACAATGAGAGCAGCACCGTCGGTGTAAAGGTTGTATATTCCCACAATAATGCTACCGAGTACGGTACGCAATGGAGTAAAATTCAGCAGAAAGAGTAGAATAATAATGCCATACAAGCCCAGTGCTCGGTATCGCTCGGCGAGTTCATCAGGAAGCAGATTGGCGACAAGGTGTGAGCCATCGAGTGGGGGAAGGGGAATCATATTGAATACCGCTAGTGCAATGTTGATGATAAGCCCATACTGCACACAACGGCGTAAGAATTCACCCGGTGTTCCTGTAGAAACATCGATTGTGCCACTGTAAACGACAAGAAGCATACCAAAGAAGAGTAGAGATAGCAGCAGGTTAGAGGCTGGTCCAGCAAGAGCAATGAGGGTGTCGTCCCTACGTATGTTCCGAAGATTGTGCCAGTCAATAGGCACGGGCTTTGCCCAGCCAATCAGTGCTGCACCTCCGCTTAGTGCAGATAAGATGGGCATAACAATCGTCCCCAAAAAATCGATGTGAGGCAAAGGGTTCAGGGTTGCTCTGCCTAGTTCTCGTGCTGTACTATCGCCTAAGTAATCGGCTGTAAGAGCGTGTGCTGCTTCATGTACAGAAAGCGACAGTAGGAAAATAGGCATTGTAACAAGAAGGTTGGAGATAATTGCCTGAATATCCATATAGAGTGTGGAGAGAAGAATTACTGTAGCCGATTTTGAAGTTTGAGAATATTCGAAGCATTACCTCGCAATACTTCTAGCATTTCGGCTTCATCTTCTAAAGCAAGATTATTGCTGATGAGAATATTGAGAAGCCGTGCACTCGTAATGTTGAGAAAGAGGGCTTCGTTATATGCACGAATATCAAGTGCTTTTTTGAGTTCGAGAAGTGCGGTATGCAGCAGCTCTTGGATTGTACGGCGCTCCACCAACTCACGTGCAGTAAATTCTTCAAGTCGTTTATACATACGAGCTTGTGAGAAAAAAGTGTAACAATAAGGAAGAGTTCTTCGCTTGAACGGGGAAATATAACATATGGAGCTGCATAGAATTTATGCTATGTCCTGCTATTCGATTGGGTGTACTTCATTTATTCGTGCTGTGTAGCTGCTACAAACCACATGGGAATTACCATGCTACGGAGTGTTACGAAAAAACTTCACGTACTTTATCGAAGAAATCCTTAGAATCTTTGTGCTCGTGAGGCTTAGGAGCAATGTTAGGGCTTTTTGCTAATTCTTTCAGCAGTGTTTTCTCTTTTGTTGTCAGTTTTGTTGGAACGAAGATATTCACGATGATGATGTGGTTGCCACGTTCATAGCTATTGAGCTGGGGAATACCCTTATTGCGAAGGGTGATTTTTGCTCCGGGCTGTGTTCCAGGTTCAATAGTGATAACTGCCGGTCCTTCGAGTGTTGGGACAGTTACCTCGCCACCAAGCGCTGCATCGGGGTAGCTGATGATAAGATTGTATAGCACATCATTGCCAGAGCGTTTAAAGAACTCGTGCTGTTTTTCTTCAATGATAATGAGAGCATCGCCGGCTTCACCTCCTCTGCGTCCGGCGTTGCCTTGCCCACGTAGTGGAATATAGTTTCCTTCACTAACTCCGGCAGGAATACTCACTTTAATTGTTGCCTCGCCTTTAATACGTCCCTCACCTGAGCACACCGAGCAAGGATCTTTAACGATTTGTCCTGTGCCACCACACGTAGGGCATGTTGATACATTAATGAACTGACCAAACATCGAGCGTGATACTTGGCGGATTTCGCCTGTACCATTGCAGGTGGTGCAGGTAGTCATGCCTGTGCCCGGCTTTGCGCCTGTACCATTGCAGGTGGTGCAGGATATCATCTTTTTTACGCGAACAGTTTTGTCTGTGCCTTTGGCTATCTCTTCAAGTGTCAGAGGCATACGAATTTTGATATCCGCACCGCGTTCACCTGTCTGGCGACGCGAACTGCTCCGCCCACGTGTGCTGCCGCTCATTCCAAAGATTTCGTCAAAGATACTACCGCTGCCTGTAGTACCAAAGATATCACTAAAGTGTGTAAAGATGTCGTTGATGTTGGAATACTGACCGAAATCCGTACCACCACGCAAGCCTTGATGACCAAATTGGTCGTAGCGCTTGCGCTTAGCATCGTCGCTTAGTACCTCGTAAGCTTCGGTAGCTTCCTTAAATTTTTCTTCCGCTTCTTTGTTGTCAGGATTGCGGTCGGGATGATACTGGAGTGCAAGCTTACGATAGGCTGATTTAATTTCATCCTTTGTTGCTGACTTGCTCACACCGAGTATTTCGTAGTAATCACGCTTTGCCATAGTTGTCATTGAAACGCAAATGGAATAATCGTAGTAATACACCAACTATGCGCTGCACAACTGGGATGTGCTTAGCGCTCATCTGTTGTTCTCTCCGCTGGGGCTGTGGGAGTATCTTCTGCCGCTGTAGGTGTGGGAATTCCTGCCGAAATAATGACTTTTGCATGGCGCAGTACCTTGCTGCCAAGCATGTATCCGCGCTGAGCTTCCTGAATAATTTGACCTTCGGGTGCTTCGGAGGGCATCTGCATCAGGGCTTCATGAAGATTGATATCGAACTGCTGACCCAGCGCCGGAATTGGCTCAACACCTGCTTCTTTAAATATCTGTAGCGCTTTATTGAAAACAAGCTCCACACCCTCAAGCAGAGCTTTGTAGTCATTACTGTTCTTACCACTTTCAACGGCCCGCTGCATATCGTCGAGTACTGGTAAAAGCTTCTGTAGGAGCTTGGTATTTGCATGAAGGATGAGCTCTTGACGCTCTTGCTCTGTGCGGCGACGGAAGTTCTCAAGTTCAGCAATCTTTCGCAGAGAAATTTCGCGGAACTCATCACGCTCACGGCGGAGCTGCTCTATATCAATGTCTGATGCTTGTGCTGTGGTTGTGGCATTTGTATTTGACGATGTTTCTTGAGAGGTAACGTTGTTTTCGCTATTGACAAATGTTTCGTTTTGATTTTGGTCGTTCATAACACCAACCTTTCCATCAAAGAAGTTGTGTAGTACGATGTTGTTTTAGTAGTGGAAAGTACAGTATTTTATGAGGTTATGACGTATAAAAAGACGAGGAAGTTGCACTGTTGTTGTTTTTAGACTGTCTGTTCCTACAGACTAGTGCAAGCCGGTGCTCACTCAGAGCAGTTGATTTGTCTGAATGTATTGCATGCCGTCCCATTGATACAAAACTTTCGTTTTGTGCGTTTCGGAACGATTGCCTATCTCTGCTGTATGCGTGCGAGTTTGAGTGCGGGTAACTAGAATAGAATACAAGTCTTTGCCCCAAGTTTTTATTGTCTCGAGCGTTGCACGTTCCTGCAGTGTTGCTACATATGAGCTTTCTGCGCTGTTTTCGTTAGCATGGGTAGCCATGCGCTCAGTAATGTTGGTGTAAGTACACACTTCAAAAATGTGGCGTATAATGTCACTCTGTATACGGAACAGGCACAGCATAGAGGCAGTATGTTGTTTGTCGTCGGCATTATATTGCGTCGTCCATTCGAGAGCTAGTGCATATTCTGTGTCGGTAATGCGGTATTGTTGTCGTTGTACACCAGTAATTTGGACATAGGAAAACTCAGGCTCATAGCTTGTATAGGCAAGAACAGGGCTTTGATTTGTGCTGTCTCGAAAAACGAAAATATCAAAGACATATGCCTGTGAGCGGCTTTGTGTGGCTTTACGTTGTATGACGGCGATAAATGCATTCTGGTCGGTGGTAGTATGGAGAGGAGCTATGTGTATATCGATGATGGTGATAGTCGTCTTGTCATCAGGCTTGAGCGCTTTAGCGTAGAGCAATGCTATCAGCTCGGACACAGCAAATCGTCCGTAGAGAGGTTCTGTAAGCGTACGGGAAGGTTCAAGAATAATAGTTGCTTCATTGATAGTAAGGGTTCGAGGAAAGGAAAGAGGAGCTTGGTACTGGGAAGAAGCAGTATCGCGTTCGTCTGCACGTTTAGAGATAGCAGCTACACCTGTCTGCTTTTTTATTTGCTCCGACTGCTCTTCTGGTATCGCAGTGCAAGCAAAGCATACGATGCCTAGCCAAGCAGACAGTGTGGGCGCTAGTATGTGTGGCGTGTGACAGAGGCGCATGTGAAGCCGTATAGGCTATACGACAAAGAAATTACTAGCAAATTTAGCACTTCCGCTCCATTCGTGAAAGGAGAAATTATCCCCAGTATGCTAAGTGAGGATGCACAACTAGTGGAGGGGATGAAAAGGATGAAGAAAAGTTAGAATCCAACAGCTGTATCATCGCCACGTGGGTCTGCAGCTCCCTCGAGACTCCCATCGGGGCGTACAACAATTACTTCGACTTTCCCAATAGCTCCGAGATATCGTAGAGTATGTCCTTTTGCTTGTAGGGCCGCTTCTGTTTCTGGGGTAAATGCTCCGGGTTCGACGCGTACAACGTCAGGTAGATACTGATGGTGAAAACGCTTGGTATTCACAGACTGTTGTCCGGTCATACCATGGTCGATAATGTTGATAATAGTCTGCAAAACGCTTGTGGTGATTGTTGTTCCACCCGGAGTGCCGAGAACACAGAATAGTTTGCCCTCTTTCTCAAGAATTGTTGGTGTCATTGAGCTCAGCATACGCTTGCGTGGCTGAATCTCGTTCGCTGTGCTACCTACTACGCCAAACATATTCGGTACGCCTGCTTTAGCACTAAAATCGTCCATTTCATTATTCAGGAAGAATCCAGCGCCGTCTACAACAACCCTCGAGCCAAATGCACCATTAATCGTTGTAGTAACGGCAATAGCGTTACCATAGGCATCAACAATAGAGAAGTGCGTTGTTTGGTCGCTCTCGTACGTGTGGACATCGCGACCGAAGGAGAGCTCCGACGATGGAGTAGCCCTGTCGGGGTTGAATGAGCGCATGCGTGAAGCCACGTACTGTGGATTCAACAAGCCTTTCAGAGGAATGTGCTGAAAGTCAGGATCTCCGAGGTATTCGTTGCGGTCGGCGTAGGAGCGTCGTTCAACCTCAATCATACAGTGTGCCGACTTCTCCGTGTTAACGCCCCACTCTCGTAGTGGATAGGGTTCAAGCATGCTGAGCATCTGCAATAGTCCAACTCCGCCGGCGGAAGGTGGTGGCATGGTAATAATATCGTAGCCGCGATATTTTCCGCGCAGCGGAGTACGCCACTGTGCTGAGTATAAGTCGAGGTCTTTTTGCTGTATTAAACCACCTCCGCGTTTCATTTCAGCAATGATGAGCTCTGCAGTCTTACCCCTGTAAAATCCTTCTCGTCCCTTATCGCGTATGCGTTCAAGTGTGCGTGCAAGGTCTTCTTGTATCAAAAGATCACCTGCTTGCCAAAGTGCTTTGTTCGGTTTGAGGAAGTATGACTTTCCGGGGTTATACTGGGCAATGCTCTCACGTTCGGTGTTAAGCCCTGCTGCTTCGCGCATCGTGAGAAAGACACCCTGACGAGCAATATTGATCGCAGGTTGAACGAGAACCTTCCATGGCAGCTTTCCGTATTGTTTGTGCAGTTGTACCATCCCATCAACTGTGCCGGGTATGCCTGAAGCTTTATGACCATGTGTACTCAGAAACGGAATAACGTTCCCTGCAGAATCGAGAAACATGTCACGTGTGGCTAGTATTGGTGCTGTTTCTCGGAAGTCGAGAGCAAAAGTTCTCCCATCGCGCAAGCGCCCAACAGCAAAGCCACCACCACCAATGTTTCCTGCAACAGGATACACGACTGCAAGAGTAAACTGTACTGCAACTGCTGCGTCGAATGCATTGCCGCCCTTCCGCAAAATATCTGCACCAACCTGCGATGCTACAGGATGTGCCGATACCACCATCGCTTTGCGAGCATACACTGCTTCCTTGAAGAATGAAGAAGCCTGAAGCGATACGTTCTGTGCGAAAGGGTTATGCTCAACAGTTTGAGCCTGTAGTAGTGCAAGGTGAAGACTGTAGGCGATAAGAAGATTCGCACTACTACCCAGCCACATACGCCGAGCGAGGCGTAACAAAGGTGTTGCTATCATAGTACAGTAGAAGAGTTAGCGAAAGAGAGCAGTAATTCCCGCTGAGAGGAGATTGATAGTACTGCGATTATAGTCCAAGCAGAGCATTATCGGACCTAGATGATATGCCACACCAAGCGTTAGACGGAGGGCATGTGCAGGGAGGTTGACTATTTGTGTTTGAGGAAATTCATCACCTGGATACCCTGCGGCTTTATCAACAACGTAGTCGACAATATTGCCAGAAGCATCGCGTATAGCCTTGAGTAAGCCAAGCTGAGCCTGAATCTCAAAAGGAATGAAGAATGTATAGCTTGCGCGAATACCAAGGTAATCATATGCTAGCCCGCCATAAAGTTCAAAGTTTGTCCAGCGCTTACTTGCATGGAAATTAAGATTAAAGATTGTTGCATCAGCTTGTAGTCGTGCACCTGTAACGCCAATAGTGTTTGTCAGCGATGAGCCTTGATATACTGCCTGCAATGCAAGCTCGAGTGGTGCATTGTTCCAGTATTGCGAAAGGCTGTGCTTCAGCCCGAATGCCCAGAAGCCGAAGTTCCCAACGTTATTGCCCCAGTTAATGAGCGGAAGAAAGCGAAGGAGTACTTCCGTACGAGCAAACGAGCCGATTTCAACCTGCGGAACAGCAAGAGGTAGCCACGAGAGATTCTGACCATTTGGAAGAGGAAAATCATTAGGCAGGCGGTCTATAGCTGGCAAAATAGCGAGGCGTGCCGATGCTGGAACAAGCGATAATAAGTCTGTGGGAGCTGGGTTTGTGAGGCGACGCCTAAAGTATTCTTTCGGCAGAGCAAAACGTTGTGGAAGATTCCCAAAAAACGTTGATGATGCGTTGGGTAGCTGGATTTGACCCTCGCGGATTCCGTCGTTGATAATAACGCGAATTGCGTATCCTGCTAGACCAACAGTATCGCGTATCTGCAGACTTGGAAACAGAGAAACATACTGTCCAAGCTTTGTCAAATCGAGTT
>JANWZB010000033.1 GCA_025055035.1 Candidatus Kapaibacterium sp. | reverse complement strand
GCCAATGCTGCTGCGGGTGCTGTCTGTGAGCAACCGGGTATCGTTACGATTACACCAGAATTTCTTGTTAACACACTTCATTAAAGAACAAGCATGCTATTCGTTCTATCACTATGCAGCTCATAGACAATATACCCATTTGGGGCGACCCAATTGATGAAGGCGCTCTCAAGCAAATTCGTGTCTGCGCCCGAACAGCAGAAAAGACTGCTCTCATGGGCGATCATCATCAAGGCTACGCCGTGCCTATCGGTGGTGTTGTTGCGTACAAAGGGCGTATTAGCCCATCGGGCGTGGGATACGATATCGCTTGTGGCAATAAAGCTATCTTGACCGATGCCGATGCAAGCGACGTACGGCGCAACATTGCAAAGATTATGGATGACATTTGGAATACTATCAGCTTCGGTATAGGGCGCAAGAACTCAACGCCTGTTGATCATGAACTCTTTGATGATGATGCATGGAAGCTTCCCCCTGCAAATCACATAAAGGACAAAGCCCGAAGCCAGCTTGGCACAGTTGGGAGTGGCAATCATTATGTTGACATTTTCGCTGATGAACAAGACCGTATTTGGATTGGGGTACACTTCGGTTCACGCGGTCTTGGGCACACGATTGCAACATACTACCTCAAGAAAGGAGGAGCAAGCGATGCCATCGATGCAGAACCTCTTGTGCTTGATGAGAACTCTGCTCTGGGCTCGGATTATCTTGAATGTATGCGCCTTGCAGGGCGATATGCCTATGCTGGTAGAGACTGGGTATGTGCGCAAGTAGCACAAATCCTTGGTGCACGGGTACTCGATGAGGTTCATAATCACCACAACTTCGCGTGGAAAGAGGTACACGGCGGAGAAGAATACTGGGTAGTACGCAAGGGCGCTACGCCTGCCTTTCCGGGTCAGCGCAGCTTCGTTGGTGGCTCCATGGGCGATATTTCTGTTATCTTGGAAGGTATCGATTCTCCAGAATCGCAAATGGCACTATATTCCACTATTCATGGAGCAGGACGCGTCATGAGCCGTACCAAAGCGCGGGGTAAGGTTCATTATCGTACAAAAAGAGTTATCACACCCGGTGCCATCAGCCGCGATATGATGCTAGAATGGGTATCTAGTAAAGGCATAGAACTACGCGGCGCAGGCGTTGACGAATCTCCCCACTGCTACAAGCGCCTCCCAGAAGTTTTAGAGCACCACACCACAACGATTCGTATTCTTCATACCCTTACCCCTCTCGGTGTGGCAATGGCTGGAGAACATGAGTTCGATCCCTATAAAGATTAGGAATTGCCTAGATGTGGTGAGTAGTAATGAAGTGTGCTTATGCATTCTACAGCTGAAACACTCCGAACAATTGTTCTCATTGGTCCGGCATATCCATATCGTGGTGGCAATGCGCTTTTTATGTCGTATTTGTATGAAGCGCTTATTCCCTATTTCCGTGTGCACTTGATTAACTATACCCTGCTGTATCCCACCATTCTTTTTCCTGGCACAACGCAGTTCGATAAAAGCAATACCCTTACAAAGGTTGTACCCTCCGAGCGACTGCTGCACTCTATCTATCCTCCATCGTGGTGGCGTGTAGCTCGTCGCATACGGGAATTATCACCGCACCTTGTAGCATTTGATTGGTGGAATCCATTCTTCGCTCTGAGCCATTACACCATTTGCAGCCTTCTAGGCAAAGCATATAAGCACAAAACGCTATTTATCACAGAAAACGTTGTCTCACATGAAGGACGTCGCATTGACACAGTATTAACAGCGCTTGGGTTATCACGTGCTTCAGCATTTTTGGCACTGTCTGAGCAAGTTGCTCGCGACCTCACAAAGTTCGCGCGCGGGCGACCAATCTATTGCTCAGAACTCCCTGTCTTTGGAACATTTTATGCACAAACCCCTTCTACACTTACACAAGAAGCAGCCAAAGCACGCTTAGGATTTGCACCTGATGTCAAGCTTTTGCTCTTTTTTGGGTATGTACGCCCGTACAAGGGGCTCGATGTGCTGCTCCGCGCCATGCCGTTTATTATTCAGAACGACCCCCAGATTAAGCTACTTGTTGCAGGAGAGTTTTACGACAACCCCCGACCGTACGAACACCTTGTTCATACTCTCGGCATACACCAGCATGTCAGAATCATCAATTCCTTCATCCCCAACGAAGAAGTAGCACAGTATTACACAGCGTGCGATGCAGTTGTATTGCCGTACAAAAGCGCTACACAAAGCGGCGTTGTAGGAATCGCCTACGGCTTCGAGCGACCAGTGATTGTTACAAATGTTGGAGGTCTAGCAGAATCTGTTGAGGAAGGGAAAACTGGATTTATTGTTCCACCAGAATCCCCTAGAGATTTGGCAGCAGCAGTTCAGAAGCTCTATGCTCAACAGCACAGCACTGACTATGCAGCTCACATTCGCTCCAGAGCACAGCGCAATGCTTTTGGCAATATCCACACCGTTTTTTCGGATATTATCCAGCACCTCTCTTCGATGTGAGCCATCATAGTACCCTCATTTCTCAAAAGTCTTCCTCATCTTTCCCTGCTTTCATAGAAAACATACTTTGGAACAAGTCCTTGAAGCCAGTTCCCCCTCGTTCTAGGTGATACTTACTAAGCAGCGAATATTCTGCCATGCCATGTAAAGCAAACTCCATGAGAAAGAGCTGATCATACAACGAAGCACTAGGATAGTACTTGCTAACAAGCTCAGCAAGACCCGCAACGCTACGAAGCAGCCGCTCATACTCTGCATTTGTCAGGTGTGTCAAAATATCCAGCGTATTGCCTTTACGAAACCAGTCTATAACCTTGAGATACGGATTGTCTGCTGGACTGCGCTTAAAGGACTCTGGGTCGGGGAATACCTCGATAAACTGCTTCCGAAGGGCTTTGCCTATGAGGATATATGCTACTTTTAGTGGGCCTTCCTGTTCGCCTTCATACACAAGTTCAATCTTGCCGGTAATTGAGGGAATAACTCCCAAAAAATCTCCTACACGTACTGCTGTTGTCTTATCACCTGCAAGAATAGCACGTCGCTCAGCGGCACTGTGCAAGTTTTCATAAGCAGAAATAGTTAAGCGTGCCGACACACCACTTTTTGCATCGACATATTCGCTTGCTCGTGCTTCAAAGGCAATCTGCTCTATCAGCGTATATGCAAGTGGATGTACCGAAATTGTAGTTTTCTGTTCGTCGGAGAGATGCGCTTCCTGCGCTGTAATTTTCTTTGCAACATCGAGCGTCTTGGGGTAGTGTGTAAGAATCTGGCTATCTATGCGGTCTTTCAGTGGAGTAACAATTGTGCCGCGATTCGTGTAATCCTCGGGATTTGCCGTAAATACAAACTGTATATCAAGTGGGAAGCGCAGCTTGAACCCTCGAATCTGGATATCGCCTTCCTGCAATATATTAAACAGCGCTACTTGAATTCTCGCTTGCAAGTCGGGCAACTCATTGATAACAAAAATACAGCGATGCGATCGGGGAATAAGTCCAAAATGGATGACTCGCTCATCAGAATACGGGAGTTTAAGCGTTGCAGCTTTTATGGGATCGACATCGCCAATGAGGTCAGCAACTGACACATCGGGAGTAGCAAGTTTTTCCGTATAGCGTTCAGACCGATGAATCCATGCAATCGGCGTATCATCCCCTTGTTCTTGAATGAGGTCGCGCGCATATCGCGAAAGAGGTCGCAGCGGATCGTCATTTATCTCCGAGCCTGCAACAATAGGCATCCATTCATCAAGCAAATCCACCATTTGACGAGCCATACGGGTTTTCGCTTGACCACGCAGCCCTAATAGAATAATGTTGTGTTTTGACAGAATCGCACGCTCAACATCAGGAATTACAGTATCCTCATATCCTATGATACCCATAAACACAGGCTTGCGAGCATGTAAATGCCGAAGTAGATTATGACGCAGCTCTTCTTTAATAGAACGGGAAACATACCCTGAGCGCTTTAATTCGCCGAGTGTGGTGATGGCGGGTTGATTCATACGCTGTGGTGAGAAAAAGGGGTCTATAAAAATAGGACTCGAAAAGATAGATTGTTGCTGAGCAACAATATACGAAATCAAGCACTGGAAGCCCCATGGAAATTTTCGTCGCACTTTCTGAAGCATTGAATAGCGTGCTTACGGAGACAGTATGCCGCGTAGCTTCACATTAAATACTATCGGGAGACGAGCAGTGCTTTACTTGCCGAAAGCGTGTGGCTACGAATACGCACTACATACATTCCCGATGGTACGTGAGAGACATCAAACGCTACCTGATACCATCCTCGCCCTACACCCTCACGCACAGTACTGCTTAGTACATGACCAAGTACGCTTAGAAGCTCTATCTCAACTCGCGAGGGAATATCAGTATTAACGCGGTACTCCAGAAACGCCGTTGTCTGCGCAGGATTTGGGTAGAGACGTACATCAACGCTATCAGCTTGGGCAAAAATGCGAAATGTGCGATAGAGTTCCTCAAGCGTTAATCCCACTGCAATACCAAAGCGCACGTGTACGGAAGTGCCGGGATCGAGTGCTATATTCTGTGCTCCAACAACATGAGCAATATCACCATGCTTGCGCACTGGCAGAACACCACTTGAGAGTGTTTTGTACTTACTACTACGCGAAAAATCAAAGCTTAGCGGCACAAATGTAGGGTCTGTTTCATCTGTCGTCATAGGATAGAATGAAGGAGTGTGCGGCGAAAGGAGCTTGACAGCAAGTATTGGGAAGCCCGGTGTAAGGCTTCTTGCTATTCCACATTCGCACTCTGTATCCCAGTACGTTTCGTTTCTCGTAATGTCACCAATATCCCAGTCGAAAAATAGTCCGGCATGTAACTCTGGTATTGTGCGCTTAGTGGCATTTGTTATCGTGTAGGAAGAAACAACAAGATTCCGCCTATATTCTTGACGGTATTGCTCAATATGCTGTTCGACGCGCACCCCAGCCTGATTGCGTGCACCCAGATCTTCAAATGCCGTTTTTGCCTGCAATAGTGTTGAGTCGGGCGAGACTGTAACGGATAGCAACGATGTTGCAACAAACGCCTGCTCGCGCTGAAACCGCGTCTCGCGAATTGCTGTTGACACGCTATCTACTCCAGAGGCAATCATTACTCCACCTTCATACAGCAGATTCGTTGTGTCGCGCTCAACAAAGTATGCACCATCGCCTTGCGTATTAAAGGGATAGTCATTAAATCCGAAATTTCCTCGACTGTTCACCGTAATACCAACGTCACCCAGTTGCAGGGTTTGATACGCACGGTTTACAACTAGGCGCACTGCATGACGTCCAATAAGCTTTCCATCTACATCCGTAATAGAAAATAGCAATGGTAGCTCGAAATTTTGAGGGAGATTTGTTGTCAAGCGGAATGTAAAGGCGAGAGCATGCTCACGAACTTCGTTGGCGGTTAAGGAGGGAATCTGCTTGACAGTGTCTTGAAAGAACGGATATGTACGTCCTCTGGGGTCGAGCGTTGTGCGCATTGCTATTCTGGCATTTGCTATAGCTTGTCCACGATTTGCGAGTGTAAGTGAAACTGTTACACGTTCACCCGATTCAAGCAAAAAATGGGCATTGTCATCGCGAACATCAACACCCACAATTTCCACAAATCTCAGTTGTGTTGTTTGAACAGCATTGAGAATATTCAATCGCCCCACTCCTATGAGTCCCGCCTCGCTTGGATTACGGTTGTCGATATTGTCAGCACCAGCTTTCAAGCGAACAAGAATTTGCTCTGGTGCGATGCGCGGGAATCGTAAGCGTACCATGGCAGCAGCAGCACTTACCATTGGAGCTGCCATCGATGTCCCACTACTTAGACCGTAGCGATTATTCGCATATGTCGCAAAAATACTTGTTCCCGGAGCTGCTATATCCACTGTTTCATGATAGTTACCGCTTAAGCGCACATCATTGTCCTCTACCCAGGCAACAGAGCAGACCCCCTCGTACGACGCAGGATAGAAAGGCATGTAGCGATTATTATTTCCGGCTGCTGCGACAACAAGCGCACCAAGTTCTGTAGCAATTGCTACAGCTTCTTGCTCAGCCCTAGAACGCGACTCATCGCCCCAGCTGCAGTTAATGACAGTTGCTCCCATTGCAGCAGCATACACAATGGCACGGAATCCTGTGGATTTCACAATTTCCCGTGTTGCAGCGGCACTTGCTTTGAGGGGCATAATCTGTACTCCTCGTGCAACACCAGCAATGCCAATACCATTATTAGTAACAGCAGCAGCAATGCCTGCCACGTGTGTTCCATGGTCGTTACGCTCAGGAATTGGGTCATTATCTTCACTGCGCCCATCAGAGCCTGCAAAATCCCATCCTCTCCAATCATCAATACGGCCATTGCGGTCATCATCTATGCCGTTTGTCCGCTTATCACGTCCCTGAGCGTCCGTACCACTCTCTCCCGGATTTATCCAGATATTCGCTGATAAATCTTCGTGCTGATAGTCCACACCACTATCCACAATAGCAATAACAACAGTTTGGGATAAATCCCCGTGTACTCGCACAACATCCCATGCGTCAAGAGCACGAATGCGTTGCAGATATCCTTGCTGTGGAAGAAATGGATCATTGGGAGTATCGGCGTATTCGGCATAATAGCTCGGCTCTGCATCTTCTACATCTGCTAGGCGACGCAATTTGCCTACAAGAGCAAGGGCATCAATGCTACTTGCATACCTTACCCTGCACCAACGAGCAAGCCCTTCTGAGCGCTGGACAGGGCTATCCTCTGTTACTTGTTCAAAGCGCTTACGCACAGCCTCTATAAGGCCATCATCAAAGAGTGGTTCTGTGGTATGCTTTCCTACAATCTTTTCCAACAATGGCACGCTGCCTCGGCGTGCTTGACTGTTCCAGAAATGGAATGTCGGCGAAGCTTTCTTTATTTTAAGAAGAATCGTTCGTTCTTCATAGCGCAAGGAAGGCACTGTTGTAGGCTGTACATCAATGTTCTGTGCATATAAGTCAGCTGTGCAATACCACAGACATACAAGCACGGTCATGTAGCATACTGAGCGTACACGACACCACTGCGTATATCTCCTATGTTGATATTCAGCAAGGCGAGCAAGTTTCGTAATCCGCAGCATATGGCATTGGCTATCGCACAGGATTGGATTGTAAATAATGTTTAGCATATTTACAACATTGAGGCGCGCATTCCCTGAAGTTTTATTGAGCTGAGAAGAAAGGGTGATGTAAGATGGGAGGGCGCGTAAAATCGTCCTCAACAGGACGAACCTCCGCGTCTTCAAAAAGAATCGGCGGAACAATTACTGATACAGGAAGAAACTGTGCTCCTCCTGTAAAGAAAGGTAATGTCACAGGCAGTGCATAACAGTTATACGCATACTTACGATTGCCAACAGCAAGAATATCTTTGAAGGATTGAACTGTGAGACCGACAATATCACAGCCGCGAATAAGCTCTTCGCGCCCGTCGGGATACAAACGATACGCCTCAAGCACACTTAGCTGTCCGGGTGTTCGAGCAAATGGGAAATCACCCTCGGTAAGATTGTAGAGCGTCGTCATGAGAATATTTGGGTTAAGCATCTTGCGCACAATAATTCCATACGGTAAATCGCGATTTTTACACAACTGCATCATCATTGTGCGTAGCGCTTGAGGTGAATATGAGCGTTCTTTTGTAGCACTAAGCTCAAGCACAGCAAACATAGCAGCACCACCACGATTATGCCCATTTGAAGCCTTTACACGGCGAGTTGGCGTGCGCGAGGACATCAATCCTTTAAGATAACCATTCTTTACGACATCAAATGACTCGGCAGGCGTTCCTTCGTCATCGATACGAAACGATCCGACAAGCTGCGATGCCCCGTAAGCTGATAGCGATGGCAGAGCAGCAACCGATAGAAATTCAGGCATAACGCGCGCACCTATTTTATTTTGGAATGCTCCATGCTGCGGATTATCCGATATGCCTCGCTCTGTGATGGGTGAACGCTGCGTAACAAGGTTCGGAGCAAAAACTTGCACAAACACTTCTCCAGCAGCTTGTTCTTCAAAGAGTATCGGACCGGAGTAACTCTGCGTCAGCGGAGCAACGACACTGTGCGATAACTTGGCAGCAATGCCCCGCACAGCTTTGAGAAGCGAATCCTTACTTGGCAGACCAGCTGGTGTGCGGCTGTATGCACTATATACTTGAACTAGCGGCATTCCATCGTATGCTTGTGCTATCGCCACAACTTCCACTCCACATATAAGCTCTGTACGAATATATTCCCGCCCTTCTGTACTCACGAAGATTTCTTGTTTGGGATTGTATTCAATCGTAACACTCGACAGCGTTATTGCTGGAAACCCACGAAATACTCTCGATAGCTCAACCGCTATGTGTTCATAGTACGCTTTATCGAAGTCCGGAATTGGCATGGTATCGGCAAGTGAGAATGGCTTTGCAGGCATATAATCAGGCAATGTATCCATTCGAATACGATTTTGGAGGGCGGCTTGCTTCTTTGCGAACATCTCAGCAGCTTGCTTGTATGCAGCATCCGTTGCAAGCCATAGCTCACGGCGCAACGATGCATAGTCTATCTCATCTGGAACAATGCGCTGCTTAAAGCGCTCCTCATCATCGGTTGACCCAAAGAATCCTAGTGATGGATCGAAGAAGTTTGTGTTATCGAACTGCATCGAGCCAACACGCACCCCCACAGTAAGACGCTTCTCTCTCGTGCAACGCGACTCTATAAGACTCCCGAATGATGCTTTAATCGTGTTTGTTGCTGCATCTGTTAGAACATAGTGAATGTAGTACGGCCTCTCTAGAGATGGCAAATACATGTATTGTAGTGAGCGCTGAAGCTCATCGCGCATAGCACGTAGTACTTCCTGCACAGGTAGTCCCTGCAACCCATGCGAATAAGCGTACACCACCTGCGTGTGCTGCAACGCTACCAAGATATGTAACGCTGCTACATAGACCGTCACTATGCGTCCTATTCTCACTCTATGTGCTCCAAATTGTGCATTATTGCCTATGTTTCTCATTACATTACGACTTACCATAGTGTTGCATAGCTTTAGTTTCTCAGAGGTTTTCCAAGATACACTTTAGAACCGTCTGCATTGCTACAACACGGTTTTCTGCCTGACGAATTACTAATGATGCTGAACTATCAAGCACATCATCAGCCACTTCAACATTTCTACGCGTCGGCAAACAATGCATAAATTTACCGTTTCGCGTGCGGCGCATTTTCTCTGCGGTAATCGTCCACGAGGTATCATAGAGAAGAACTTTTCCATAATCATTACCCTGAAATGCTGACCAGTTCTTTGCGTAGACAAAATCTGCACATTCCAGTGCCTCGTCTTGACACTGCGTGATATATGCACCTTGTGTAAATGCTTCATCAAGGGCATATCCTTCGGGGTGCGTAATGACTAAATCAACATCTGCACGTAGCATCCATTCAGCAAAAGAGTTTGCAACAGCCTGCGGAAGTGCCTTAGGGTGGGGCGCCCATGTGAGAACAACTTTTGGGCGATGTTTCATGCGCTGCTCGCGGCGTACCTCTTCAATCGTTAGAATATCTGCAAAGGATTGCAGCGGATGACGCAGTGCAGATTCAAGGCTAACAAGAGGTTTGCAAGCATACTGCTGAACCTTAGACAGCACATTTTCACCAATATCCGCGTGCTTATCTGTTAGCGTTGCAAATGCCCGTACACCCAGAATGTCAGTATATGCTCCAATTACCGCAGCTCCTTCCTTGATGTGTTCGACAGTCTCACCATCCATCACTACACCATCCCGCATTTCGATTTTCCAGCTTTCTGTACCAACATTGACAACGAGCGTATTCATGCCAAGATTCCATGCAGCCCTCTGACTTGACAAGCGCGTGCGAAGACTTGGATTAAAGAATATAAGCCCCAGCGTCTTGTGTCGCCCTATGTTGCTCCACGCAAGTGGCGCTGCCTTGACACGAAGACCCTCTTCTATCAATGCAGAAAGATTGGCAACATCATGCACAGACGTAAATGTACTGCCATTCAATAGCATACAACCACCGTATATCGTTAGGAGACAGACTCTAGTTTGGATGTAGGGGGGCACAAGGAATATGTATGCGCACAGTTGTTTGTCCATCGGCGCTCTGCAGAGAAAAATATCCATTGTGCAATTCGGTAAGCTTTTTCACAATGCTTAAGCCTAAGCCAGAGCCTTGCTGCTCGTAGATTTGGCGGTCGAACTGTGTATATGCGCCAATCGCAGCAATTTGCTCTGGCGTCAGTGTTCTTCCTGTGTTGTGAACCTCGATAACAAACATGCGCTCTGTATATTGTGTCCGAATAGATACTATCGTTCCTGATAGCGAATACTTGAGAGCATTGTCAACAATTTCCTCAGCAATCTTTGTCAGATACGACGAGCTCATAGCCACAGGTATAACATCCTGTGCCATTGCCATGACAATATCCCCTTCGCGCGATTCTTCTTGTGCCTTTGCTTCGACAACATCGCGTACAATATCGCTTGGAGATGGGGTAATTTCATGCTCGAGGCGCATCCGAATAGCATCAGCTTCTGAGATAAGCCGTGCGTAGAGAAGAAAATTCTGAACTAAATGATGGATACGCCGTGCAGAAGCGTGGAGATGCGTTAACATTTCCATAATTTCTTCGCGCGATAGCAGGTCATAGCTAGAGAGAAGCAACTCTGAGAGCCCCAGGATTCCACTCAGCGGTGTAAGAAACTCGTGTGGTAGCGCCAGACTAATGCTCGCTCGTAACATTGCAAGCTTTTCTTCTGCAACTTCCTGCATTGTGCGTTGCTTGTCGAGACGTGCTTTGATGGAGGCAAGAAGCTCCGATACACGAAAAGGCTTCGGTATATAATCATCTGCACCAAGATTCATCCCTGTGCGTACATCACTTATATCAGCTCGTGCTGTAAGGAAAACAAATGGTATGTGTGCAGTAGAAGAGTGCAAGCGAAGCGCTTGAAGAACACCATGGCCATCTACTTCGGGCATCATCACATCACATATAATCATATCGGGTAAGTGCTGGCGTGCAAGTTCTATACCCTCTCTGCCATGAGAAGCACTGATGACAGCGTAGCCGCTTGACTCAAGAATTTCTACAATATTCTCCCGTACAAACTGCTCATCCTCTATGACTAGAATCTTCTTCATGCACTGAGGCAGAGATACACTAGTGGAACACTTACCCAACAAAGATACATAAACCACTAGTTTTTACCAGCACGATAAGCTAGTTCAAGTTTTTCAGGATTTTTTTCGATTTCTCACCACAAGCATTTTCTACGACAGACAATTTTTGTAAGTTTACGCGCTGCACACTGTGGACATGAGCTTATCTTGTTCCAATCTTTTAGCATGATGTTATGTACCCTTTCACAAGGAGACCGACCGTGAATCGTAGTACTCTTTACCAATCTCTCTGGAGATGCATCCATACATCTCTTGCTGCCTTGAGCGGAGTGCTTCTGCTCCACGCCTGTGGAGGAAGTGGTGGCGCAGAACTTACAACAGCTCGCCAAGCCATCAATAAGGCAGAAAACCAAAAGATTACGCTGAGTCTACAGAAAGATTCTGCAAAGATTGCTAAAGCTAAGAAGGATATCGCAGACCTCTACAAAACTGCATACACAAACCTGCAAGTAGAGGTTCAAAAAGGCTCAACAAGCGCAAATATCGGCGAGGCATGGTTCTTACTAGGCAAGACAAGCAAAGAGCTTGATAAACCTGAAGAAATGAAGTTTGCTTTCAAACAAGCTGAGCAATTCATCACGGGCGACGACAAAAACTCTAAACAGTGGCGCTCCGAAATAAGCTCCTATCTCTTTGAGAGTTGGGCAAATGGCTTTAACAAAGGCGTAGAACTCTATAATACAGCAATAGGCTCCGAAGATGAACAAGTACGAACTGAAAAGTTCAAGGAAGCCATTGCAGTCCTTAGATCAGCAGCTGAGATGAAACCAGAGAATGCAGATATTTATCCAGTTATTGCTGGAGCATACCAAAATATTGGTGATACTGCAAATGCACTTGCCACATATGAGCGGTATATCGCACTGCATCAGCCTGCCATCAATTTTCTATCCTCAAAAGGGGTGCTGCTTAGCACAGAACGCAGCGAGGCGCTATCGAAGCTTGGTACTCCCCAAGCGACAAAAGGTGTTGCAGCAATGCCGGATACTGTCGTCATGGACAAGTATCCATCGAGCAACGGAGAAGTTTTGCTCTTCTACCCTAAAAACAAAGAAGATAAGTTTACCCTCGAAGGCTTTAAAGTCGGTCTTCCAGCTTCGTGGGCAGACTACGAGCGCGAACGGTATGTTCCCTTCGATAACCGCATCAACTACTATACTGCTATCAACTACTACTTTCAGAAAAACTACGATAAGGCTCTGCAGTATGCGGATAACGGCTTGCTTCTCCAGCCCAGCAATGAAGACCTTTTGAATCTGCAAGCAGCGTGTTATACAGAAGGTGGAAAACTTGAGCAAGCTATGGCAGCATTCAAAGACCGCATTACGAAGAATCCTAATGACAAGAACAGCCTTCTCCAATATGGCTCGATGCTCTCAAATGCTGGAAAGATTGACGAGGCAATTGATATTTTCAAAAAGGTCCTTGCAATTGACCCCAAATCTGAGCTTGCTATCTTCAACTTAGGTGCAGCGCTTAAAAACAAGGCGGGTGCTATACAGAAAGAGGAGCAAGAAAAATTCGATAAAGCCGAAGCTGCTCGCAAAAAAGACAAAAAAGTACCTCAGTACGTTATCGACAACAGTAAATACTTTCCATATCTCAAAGAATCTGCTCAGTACTTTGAGCAATATCGTAAGTTGCCAGGTAAAGATCGCGACCTACAGGTTCTGAGCCAGCTCCTGAATACCTACGAGGTCATTGATGACAAAGAAAACTATCGCCTTATCGCTGGACAGATTGCAAGCTTAGAGTATGCAAATGAGAAAAACCCAGCTTACTACGAGACGATGGGTCGTATCTACGCTAAACAGAAAAGAAACGATAAAGCAAAAGAAGCTTTCGATAAGGCAGATGCTCTTCGCAAAGCCGGCGTGAAATAGGTGTCTTCTTATTCACCACACAAAAGCCTATGCTGCTTGCAGTATAGGCTTTTTTTGTATTTTGCAAGTACTCGATACTGTACTTCCTTCACTTCCTTGTCCCTTTCGATGAATATCCAAGAACCATTCTCCTCGGTACCAGCAAGCATCGACGAAGCCTTAGACGAAGCAAACTACATTCGCTCCTGCATTCTTAGTGAAGCATATTGCCCTCATTCCCCTACTCCACAGCATGGTCGGTGGTCTCTCGAAGACAACCTTTATCACCTGCACTTGGTCGAGCGCGGAGCTGCATCTGCTATTCGCCGCATGATAGAAGGACACAAACAGGAGCGCTTCGCCGATGAGGCTGTCGCAAGAACGTGGAAGCAGATGAAACATGCTATTCTCAACCGCTCTACGACAATGCATGCTCCTGAGAGCGTTGCACCGCGTAATACTCCCCCATCATCTGCCTGTATAAGCCTGCTAGGTGAATCGCGTGAGCGCCTTCTCGTGCACTGTTCCAGAACAACAACGGAAGATTTGCTACGCACAAGCTTCCCACACCCAGTTTTTGGTCAGCTTCCGGGTCTGTTGTGGATTACATTTATTGCTCTACATGAAGCGCGGCATCTTGAACAAATTCGTGAACTCTACACCTGATACATCCTCAGACATAGACATACGTTCTCCGTATGCTCAGAACGGCACAGTCATCGTGTTTTTCGATGGCGCTTGCAATCTTTGTAACCGAGCAGTACAGTGGCTTCTAGAACACGACAAACAGCAAACCCTTGTTTTTGCTCCGCTTCAAGGTACGACGTTTTCTTCTCTTGTAGCTCAGCACCCTTCTACGTTACATGACATGCTCTGCACTATTGTGCTCTATGCCGAGGGACACTGCTACATACACTCAACAGCAGTTTTGAAAATTGGTGAATATTTGGGCGGTGTGTGGAAGGCATTGAGTACTATAGGGCGCACAGTACCACGCCCCATACGCGACGGACTGTACACGATAGTTTCTCGGTATCGATATCGCTGGTTTGGAAAGTACGACTCTTGCCGTGTCCCAACGCTGGAGACAGCAGCACGATTCTTGCCATAGCATGTTCGAGCGATGGAACAAGTATTCAAGCGTCTTTTCATGGTACTAGACATTCTTCTCGCTATGAGCGGGATTGTACTACGGCGCATGACGTTTGCTAGAGGTCTATCTATAGCACTGTCGCTAGGGTTATATTTTTGGGCAATGCACCATGCCTCTCGTACGGTAGCTATATGGTACTTTGCGTGGGCAACACTCTTTCACTATGTTGTGCTCTTTGGCTTTTTCGCTCATGGTGGCTGGTCTAGCTGGTTTATTAAGCGGTATGGCGAAGAGCAGGGTTTTCGACGCTGCGAGGCTATTGTTGCTCTGGTGTTTTTCCACAACGGTGCAAGCACCGCTCTTGCCTGTACATCTAGTTCTGGGGCATTACATAGCGTCCTTCCTGACTATATTCTTGCAGTTTTGGGCATTATTTGCATCAGTATCGGCTTGACAGTGAAAGTTTGGGCAACGGCAGTCGTTGGCATTGATGTGTACTACTATCGCGACTTGTTTGTACGCCGTCCACTAGGCATATTCCATACTAGCGGACCGTATACAATATTTCGCAACCCCATGTATGGCATTGGGCATCTACACGGCTATGGCTCTGCTCTTCTGGCAGCCTCCGACATGGGGCTGACGATGGTTGCTATCAATCAGGCTTTAGTATGGCTTTTCTACTGGACAGTAGAGAAGCCTCACATCAAAAGGATCTTCGGAGAGAAAAGACAATAAAAAGTTCAGCACATCACAATTTTCCTTGCATAGCTGCAGAAAAATTTGCAAAAAAAAGACACGATGTATATTTGGCTGCCCCTGCTGGTACTGCGCAGCCTACAGGTCAGCTAGCTCCTTTTCTTCCAACTAAAGAACAGTGGAGGTGCCATGCTATTTAATAAGATTCATTTTCTGCTTACTGCATATTTCCTTGTTTCGCATTTTGCCCCAGATCTCTTTGCCCAATGCGACAGCGCACAGTCTGTAGCAGAGTACGCCGACTCTATAACTGCACCCAGTACACATACACGATACGCCGCTGGACTCTTTTTTCCTGATCCACAAGGAAAGCACGCCATTCATGTCCCTATGAGTCATGTTATGCCAACATTCAAGTTCTCACTTGGCTACCCCTCCCTAGAATCTGATATCAACATTATATTCAGTGAATTTAGGCTTAATGGTCAAAAAATTGGTCTGAAAAACTGGTGCAACAATCAAGAGATTATAGGGTGGGATGAAGAACGTCTCAATTCACACTCTCGAACGTTTGACTTCAGCGTTCATGCCGGCGACACAATTACCTTTTTTAGACAACTTCGCTACAGACATCATCAGAAAAGCTCGCAGCAGCATACCAAACTGCCCTACCTGTCGTTGGACGATATCGCATGGAGCGTTGAGCTCAAAGATGCACTAACGCATCAACGTATAATGCAGCTTGACAGCTTGATAATATACCGCAATCTTGACGAAGACATGCAGATAGCATTTCGTGGCTTGCGACCACTAACATCGAAGGTATCAGCTTCCATACCTGCTACTCAACCTATTCCCGAGCGAGTATACATTCAAGTGAATATGTTCAAGCACGGACCTTCGAAGCAACAATTCAAGCGACGAGACTATTTAGTCGCAGGCTTGCTTTCTGAACACCACACTGCATTTTCACCGCAAGTCTCTCAAAGCCAGATGCTAAGCAAAGCCTATGCACGGTATGATCGCATGTTCAAGCTATCACCAAATCCATCACAGGGCTCTATATACCTTGAAGTAAGTGGTGCAGAACTGCCCAAGCGAACCAAAGAAACGCTAATGATCCATATCTTTAATAGCAAAGGTGAACTCATTACCAGTCAGCCATTGTACTGCCCGGCAAGCACAACGCAGTTTACATACACTCTCGTAGACAATGGAGCTTATTTCGTGCAGATTAGCTCTCACGACCAAATACTCTTTCATCAACAAATTACCGTTGCACGATAAAAATGTTATTCTTCCTACTGCTATGAACATTCTCTGTGTAACATCTGTATTCTTGCTCTACCTCTCATCTACTGTGCTTTGCCAAACGCAAACCTTCTCTGAGGCTACAAAGCCAAAAAAGAAAACTTCACCGGACAGCCATTACCATGAGCTATTTGCTCCAATTATTCCCCCAAGCAGCGGTGGCTGCGACGATCCAGCAACTGTATGCTCATGCGGCTATAAATATATGCTCATGCGGCTATAAATATATAGTAACTTCTACTGGTTGTTGGTGCTTTACAGGTGAAGTCTTATGTGTTGAATCGTCAGGTTTCTTCTCCTGCACAAGACCAAGGAGTTGCCCAAGGACACCACCTGTTGATCCGCCCAATACCTGCGATTATCCCTGTCCAATAGCTTGGTGGTGAAAACCCTACTCTCACCAACACCTAAAATAAGTATGGCAAGGTTCAGGTCTATGTATTCGGTAACTTGAATCTTGCCTTTCTTGCTATACAGTGTACTGTGCTATTTCTGCTTGTGCTTGGATTATTTGCTTCTTGATGCGCTCACACTACACCCTTCTTCCTTGATGCAACTTTTCTCTTACTCATTCGTCTCCGTACATACATAGATAGCAGACTCAGTTTCTGAGGCACTGCTGCTTGTTCACCACTGATTTTAGCATTTTCTAGTATTCTATACGACACCACGTTCTTAAGGGATTGTTGTGAAGCGCCTCACAATGTTGGGTTGTCGCTGCATTCTGGGCTTTTCTTCCTGTAGCGTAATACTTTTTCTAATACTGGTACGATTGCATACATTTGCTCAGCTACCAGAGCCTAAACACATACAAGCCCCTGAGTTTGACAACTACGTCTTGCACATTCAGCGCTCCCCAGTGCCTATCACCATAGACGGCAAACTCTCCGAAGAAGCATGGAACCATGCTTCATATGTTACAAACTTCGTTCAACACTATCCCACCGACTCTCTTCCAGCACGCAGTCAGGTTTTTGTGCGTGCACTATACGATGATGAGTACATATACTTTGGTATCACGTGCATCGATTCTACTGCAGGGAAATACTACTTCCAATCTCTTCGCCGAGACTTTGGAGCCGATGAATCCGATGGTGTCATGGTGATTCTCGACCCCCTCAGCACTGGACAAAACGGTTTTGCCTTTCGCGTTTCTCCTGTTGGCGTGCAATCTGAAGGATTTGTTGCCAGTGGAGGAAATTTTGGTATGGACAGATCGTGGGATAACGTTTGGTTTTCTGAAGTACACAGCGCGCAACATCAATGGACAGCAGAGATTGCCATACCATTTCGTTCTCTGCGCTTTGAAAGTGGAAGGAAGCAATGGCGTGTCAACATTGTACGCTGGGACTGGGTACATAATGAACTATCTACATGGACTCGTTTTCCCATCAACGTCAATGCTTTCTCACTTGCACACACAGGTATTCTAGAATGGGACGTTCCTCCTTCGACAAGCAGCTTGAACATGAGCATTATCCCCTATGCTGCAAGCATTCTACAGCATAATCTTCAATCTGACACTGTACCGCGCCTTGGCTGGGGCGCCGGATTTGATGCCAAGTGGGCTGTAACACCGTCACTGAATTTGGACGTAACAGTGTTTCCCGATTTCTCGAACGTCAATGCGGATAGACAAATCACCAATCTCCAGCGCTTTAGTTTATTCTTTCCTGAGCAACGGCAGTTTTTTATTGAAAACAGCGACTTGTTTTCGCAGTTTGGATTTTCCCAAATACGCCCTTTTTTTTCTCGACGCATTGGCCTGACTGACGGTAGTCGAGCCATCACTATTCCTTTTGGTGCGCGGCTTAGTGGAAATCTCGACGACAACTGGCGTATTGGCATTATGACTGTCCAAACAGCAGCTCATCCTGAGATATCTCTCAGCACACAGAATTACAGTGTTGCCGCTGTACAACGTAGGCTCTTTGGGCGCTCGAATATTGGAGCAATTATCGTTAACCGTCAAGGTGAGAATTACAACGGTCAGCTTGGCAATAACTATAACCGCACAGTAGGCATAGACTTTAATTTGCTCAGCAACGATGGTGTGTGGACAGGAAAAATTTTTTACCACCATACCTTTACTCCCACCCTGCATCCTGACCAATTTGCTACCGCTGGCTGGTTGCGATATAGCGTTCCGGGCTTAGAACTCAATTGGAATCATGAATATATTGGCACAAACTATAATCCTGAAGTCGGCTTCGTACCTCGCACAGGCGTGTGGCGCTTTCAACCAATTGTACAGCAGACGTTTTATCCTGATAATCGCAGCATTGTAAATGAACACGGATGGGGTGCAGATGGAGATATTTATCTCGACAACAGTAGGTACTTTACTGTGCTAGACCGCTCAAACTTTCTATGGTACTACGTAAGCTTTGCAAACACTGTATATGCCTCCGCATTTGTAGGGAGTGTCTACACACGACTCACCTTTCCATTCGATGCTAGCGGCAAAGGTGACAACGACCGAGCCTTGCCAATTGGCGAATACCTGTATAACCGCTTTGGCTTCGAAGTAAGCAGTGACCGCCGAGCGCTCGTTGTTGCATCAGGGGCATTTCGTACTGGTTCATATTTTAACGGGATGAGCACTCGCTTGAATGGCTCGATAACTTATCGCTTCCTACCTTTTGGGAGTATTGCTTTGAACCTACAACGTGACTACATCATGCTGCCTCAGCCCTACAATTCTAATCAGTTGACACTAGCTAGCCTTCAACTTGACTTTACTCCTACACGTGAAGTATTCTTCACCGCATTCTTGCAGTACAACACACAAATTAACAATACGAATCTTAATGCCAGAATGCAATGGCGCTTTGCCCCAATGTCTGATATTTTTTTGGTATACACAGACAACTATGATGCCACTTCATGGGCTGCTCGTAATCGTGGAATTGCACTTAAGATAACGTACTGGCTTACTATATAAGCGCCACTGCATACAGCAATAATACCAAGTGACATGCAAGTGACATGGTTGTGAACACGCGCTGCTCTTACGTTCAACACAAGTCTCTAATAACACCTCCTTGGGGTTATAGTCCTAACATCTAACCCAACAACTAAGATTTTTATACGCCAGATTCCTCATTTTTTGCATTTTACAGCTATACAATACGCACGTGTCTACAATTTTTCCTAGTGTGAACTAGTTTGAAAGGAAGAGCATATGCCACCAATGAAAACGTATCCCATTCTCCACGTTTCTGAAACCTACCTGCGACAAGCACTGTATGACCATCTTTCTGCAGAAGTACGTAACCGCATAACCTTTGAAGAATTTCGTGAATACGTCGACCATGAAGATTACCGCTACTTTGCCAGCGCCCTCTCAGATTTACTCAATGACTACGTCCATGAACACAATATTTTCAACGAATTTGTGAGCCAAGCAGCTGTAGAGACTATCTCCCGAAGCGAAAAGCTTTCCGCAATCTACGTCCCCCGCTATGCTCCCGGCACTGAAAATTCAAGTGGGTTACATGAAGATTCATAGTTCTCCTTCATGTGTATCTTGAATGCGGCACATAAAAAAAGCAGAACTGGAGACCACTCTAGTTCTGCTTCGGTTATCACGCTATTCTGCACATTCCCCTTTTAGGAAGAACTGATAGTGTTGTGCTTCAGTCTTGTATATGTGCGCTTTCAGGTAAGTGCTTCCCCTGTAGTTCCACACTTTTGGCTGTACTGTACCTGCTTTCTACACAGGTACACGCAGTAGAGACACCTACGATATTCGCATACAAGAGACCATGCACCTTATTCACGCTGCTTGTGATTAAGAATGTTGCAAATCTACATTATTCTATCGAAAGCCGCTAGTGTCGCCTGTAACGATTTTTCCGTTACAGTATATGTTGCAACATACATTTATCCAATCTCTCAGAAACCATTGCTCTGCAGCAGGATCATCCTAGGGTTCAGTGTACCACAAGCAAAATATCGTTTACCATCCAACGTGGTCGCACGAGAATGTTTTTGGGAAAAACATACATGCGCTCAGCTGGCACGAAAGGAAAGACAGACCCCTTATCGTATTTTCCGTTCCCATTGTTATCAACAATAACGCTTAGCCTATAAAGACCAGAGGGAACATTGCGGATTTCCCATACGCCTTCTGTATCACGCCGAAGTTCAAATCGCTGCTGAACATACGGTGATAGAGATCGGTTCTCCGTTGATGTACCGAGCTGAATGGTGTCCGCAGATATATCTTTGCCAGAGCTGTTTATAGCTTCGAGAACAAGTATATATGCCCGTTTCCCCTGCATATTCTTTGTAGCACTTGAATCTACTAGAACACCAGAGATACTACTATAGTCGCGTGCATCATCAGTTTGAAATCGTAGTACAACGAGAGAATCTCTAAGGGGCAGGTCGCTCCATGAACTAAGATAACCAGTACGAATCGTGAGAGTATGCCACACAGACGGCGCAAGAGGTGTTTGTACCTCTAGAAGTAATGCATTTGCCTGCACTAAACCCGCCCGATATGCAATAGTGTGTCCTTGCTCATCTTCCCATGCTACACTCCGATATACTGCAGTAGTAACCGTTGGCGAAAGCGCTTCAGAGAAAAGCAGCGTTATGCGTGGTTTCTGGACAACACCCCGCACACTATCAGACAGCAGGGGAGCAGTATACAGTGCCTGAGAAGCCTCAGGAAGAATATGGGCGCGGACAAATTGAGCATTCGCGGTACCTTGGATTTGAGTTTCTTTCCTTGCTCGTATACCATCTGTCAGCGACCAGCATAGACGACCAGCATCAGACTCCATATAGTTTCCTGCAGAGTCTTGCATACGAGTAACTTGAATACACCATGACTTAACAGCACGATATATTGAGTCCTGTAGCGACTTCTCCATATAGCACCACACAAGACTAGGATCATTCGGGTCTAGATGCATAGCCGCAACACGAGGCAGTGCTACGCTGTCTATTACTCTTATAGAGTCATGTACGAGCACATATTCTGGTCGTAGCGATGATGGATGAATGTGTTCGCTCATGCGCAGTACGAAATGTCTCGCAGAATGAACACGCACATCCATGAGTTTTGGCGGGACAATATCATCGAGATATTCCATACGTATTCGTGTCTCAGCAACTGTATCTCCCGATATATCTATATCATCTGTGGCTATACCAACAGCATCTATGCCCCTATCAATTACATCGTTACGAAATTCATCACGTACAACAAACAAACGATATTTGCCTGCAGCCAGCGCTGGAAATTCAAGTGTTTTATTCGAGCCAAGTTGTGTTTTGTATTTCGGCTTCGTGGTATACGGATTGAGTGTATCAGGATTAGGTGGAAGCTGATAAAGAAATGCTGTTAGTCCTTCCGTTTTATCAGTTTCTACTGTGGCACGAATTACTCCACTGTCTAGCACACTTCCTGTGGAGAATGTCAGAGTGTACGCAGCTTCAGGTTTATTTCCGTCCCAGTCGCTGTACTGCGTGCCTAGTGTTACAATAACAGTTGTGTGAGAATCGAGTTTTTCTTTGAGATTGAGATATACCGCCTTTCCCGACCATGAGTATTCGACTTTCAACGGTGGTGTTAGAAAAATATTTTGCTGGACTTGGCTTCGCTGCTGAATAAACTTATTGAATTCTAGCATGATAAACAGGGGCAAAACATTCAATGCCCGCTGAGGAGGATATGTTGCAATAATTTTTGGGGGTGTTTTGTCGAGTTGTCCACCTTTTGGTGGAGCTGGGTTTGCACACGACCACGCGACACAGCACACACCATAGATTATAGCTCTCACCGCAAGAACCCAGCATCTCTGTGTTGGCATCAGATACAGCATCACTCCTGCGAGATGATATGCATAAGAACTATCGCCCTATAGTCAATATTGTTGAGACACGTTCACCCGACGGTAAAATTAGCATAAGCATATACACTCCAGCAGGCAGATTCTCCACAGGTATGCTCAGAGATGCTGTATGCGACGATATCATAACACTTTCTAGATGGGGTTTCCATTCATGCGAGTACACAATGCTCCCAAGTGTATTTGCTATCTGAACGACATATGTTCCCTTTTCTTGAAGCTCTGCTTCTAGTGTTACAGTAGCTTGTGCAGGAGAAGGATATACAGCAATATGAGTCTTGGGAGAACGGCGCACAGCATTATTTG
Organism: Candidatus Kapaibacterium sp.; assembly: GCA_025055035.1. Classification (GTDB taxonomy): domain Bacteria; phylum Bacteroidota; class Ignavibacteria; order Kapaibacteriales; family UBA4661; genus PH2015. Next base: position 2,769 of record JANWZB010000033.1, on the reverse strand, counting down.
GCAAGCGTGGGGCGTTTTGCTGTCCTTGCAAAATAACATTCATGACAAGTAGTCCATGTCCGTAATCACTGGGCAACACTGCATACACACTGTCACCACGCATCCATCGTGTTCGTGCGTGTATCCACTCAACAGCACTTCGCATTGTGTCAGTTACTATTGGTGTACCATGTATTGTGGCAATGAGCGTTGTCGATGATGTGAGCAAAACATTTGGAATAGATACTACAGTTATGCGGTCGAGGCTATCAACACGCTGTGAATCTATACGAGCTGCACCAAATGGTGATGATATCGTCCTTGGGAAAAACATCCCACGCCGTATGCGCAAGGCTGCATAAAAATTATCGCGCTTGTCAACTGCCGTACCTAAAACCTGTCCCCATATGCGAATACTCGTGTCGCGCAGCATGTCAACGCTACGCAGAGTATCAAGCCAGACACGTGCTGGCATTGAGGCTAAGCCGCGCGGCGTGCCAATAACTAGTATGCTATCACTTCTCGCCGTGCAAAGCTGTGAGATACCAGAGTACGCTATATGCAGTACATCACGTACACTCACATCAGGCATCTGCGCATCTGTTGCCAACATCTCGATAACTATAGAATCCGCTGCTCCAGGCTGAAGGTTCAGTAGTGGCTGATGCAGTGTTCCAGTAGTTACTGGTTGTACTATTCTGAAAGGTGCGCGCAAGCTGCGGAGAGCTAAGGTTATTAGAACATTGCCCGCATTTGTTACAAGAATACTTCGGCGCGTTGGTCGAAAGAACGCTACATCTCCAAATCTCAATGTATCGCGTGGGAAAGCTCGCGGCAGTACTGCAATATTTCGCACCGTTACTTGAACAGGAAATCGGATAACACGTGCTGTTGGGCGGATATCATTCGTTATCACCACAACAGTATCACGATACATTGCTACCGCTGAAGTCGTGCTCAATGCCGTAAATCGCAAGCGTACTATTTGCTCTCTATTGGGCTGCAACGAGAATTCTGCAGGTATAGGAGTAAAAGATGACGTAGTACTCGACATGCGAACATTCACTCGCAGTATATCATTGCCTGCACTTGCTATCGTCAGTGTCCCTTCGGTATGTACAGTTTGAGGAAAGCACACTGAGAGCGCTGTATCGATTCTTACCGGTCCCGTTAAAGGGACATCAACCATTGGCTGAGTTCCTATACCACTGAGCGTAAAGCGCATTATTGTTTGGTCGGTACAACGCCCAAGAGCACTAACCTGTACAATAATTGTTTGGGTTGTTGCCTGCCCTTGTATGCTTGGTTGAAATCGCACTCGCAGCTGAAGCGTATCCGATGCTGCAACCACACGGTCAGCAAGAATAAATGGCGTTAAAGCATGCGGTCGTTCAGCGCGCACATTAAACCGCACAGGGTCTCCACTGAGATTGCGAATACTAATGAGAGTATCTGCAACGCTTCCTACGGGGACAGTACCAAAGTGGATAAGTGTATCTAGCACGCTTGTGCGAATATCAAACTGAACTGTTCTAACAGGTGCTCTAAGCCGCATAAAAAGAGGACTTGGACGATATTCACCTCCAATATCAGGTATAGTGTCGTTGTGGTAAAGGGCAATCTGTGCTTCCGCAGCGCGACTCGTAGCAGGAAAATCCTGCGGAACTGTACAGCGCAATGGCAAGCGCAAAGTATCATTCTGCTGCAGCACAACTCGTTGCAATGATGCCGTATCAATCCTAAAGAGCGGGCTTGTCACTTTGATGCTATCAATAAACAATACACCTCCACGCCTATTCACGATGTGCAGCACAGCCGATGAGCTACGTTCTTCGTTGCCACAGCGCTCTATCGCTGGAAACACAAGCTCTGAACCTATTGGTGGATTCAGGGTAATTAACGGCAGAGGCAGGATACGTAATATACTTGTACCTGATTGCGACATTGTCCACTCGGGAATACTCTCCTGACCTAAGGGTGTTGGAAAAAATGAACGCTGAACAGCGACAACAAAAAGCAATGAGTCTTGTTCCAGAAGCGCTCGTGAAGTTATAGGGGTAAAGAGCCCCCGATACTCAATCCTTGAATTGCGACCTTGTTCAGTCGAAGCACCAAGCTGTACAGAATCTGTACCTCCGCCTTCCCAACGACCACGAAGTGTTTTTCGGAAAAAGAAGATTCCACCTGCCGCACCGCCAAAACCATTAATTGTTGCTGCTGTCGTGTACGGGCTGATAACTCCTCTACGAGGCTCCAGCGTTATACCTGTGTATGAGGAAAATACCGTGTCACCACTTCTTCGCTCGGGAGGCATAATGCTGCCACCACTAGCAGCACTACTGATGCGATTCGGCGTATCATAGCGCAAGCGCCCTGCACCGAAGTATATGCTACGGTTGGCATCGCCACCTACAACACTCACATGAACACTATCAACATCGTTCCATGAGTGCAAGGCAATATGGCCACCTGAACCAGCTCCACCGGGAGGAGCGCCCGGAACCCTGTTTCCTGATCCTCCCTCAGCACCTTTAGCTTCGATGCGTATGTTGCGCACTTGAAGACCAGCAATGCGAATTGCACCACCACCACCACCACCCTCACCCGAGCATGCCCCTAATCCGCGCGGATTTCCACTTGCACCACCAGAACCACCGGCAATCGGCACTACAGGCTCGTTACCATGACGCTGTCCACCTTCAGCGCGGTTGAGTGCAGCACTATATCCATTTGTTCCGAAGCCTCCGCCATCTCCTTCTACTCCTTCACTTCGCCCGATGCCACCACCAC
>JANWZB010000032.1 GCA_025055035.1 Candidatus Kapaibacterium sp. | reverse complement strand
GGTGATTGTACTATCGCGGTAGCAGATGAATGCGTACATGTAGTACGCACGTATGCACAGCGCCGACTTCTTCGTAAAGCGAGCGATGCGCTTATATGGATTCGCACATTGGGAATTGGTATGGCATGGCACAGAGCTCTTGAAGATTTTATTCGGCGGCGCATGTCGAGAAGGCACATGCCTAACAGCATGAAACGCTTGAAGCAGATGCTTGCAAGTACCTGCGGTACGGCTATAGTAGACGACGCTGGACATCCTGCTCTGTGGCAAGCCTGTTCTCAAGGAAACGCTGAACAAGCACTGTACGAATATGCAAGTATTCTCAGGGCTGCACCATGGGGTCGTGGTACAACGATAGAGTATATTGTGAATGTCCTACTGCCTTTGGGGTATGCACTCATGCTTAATTCTTCTAAGCCCTGCCAAGCACAGTATGTACTCGATTGGTACTGGACGCTACCAGCAGCACAGCGCTACGCAGAATTACAACGTCAATTTCCTCTTATCGAACAGCAATACGTGTGGCAGCAACAAGGGCTTTTGGAATATATGCGAGTTTGTACTGTGCCTTACGCGCGTTCTACATTGCATGCAGTAGCTGCTCACAGCTCAGCAGACATGGTCATAACTCTGTTTGATAGGGTATAGTGAAGGTATTCGCCGCAATATATCTACTGCAATAAAAGCATGAAAACGCTTTTTGTGCATTGCGAAATTTCACTATTTTCTGCATGAAATTTGCACACGTTCAAAACGCGCGTAGTATGCTCAATAAGGAGTTTGTTTCACCCTTTTTCACAATCCACGTATGGCATTAACAGCTTTTGTTGCTTCCACAAGTAAACTGCTGTCGAAGTTTGTCCAAGATGTGTGTATAGCGAAAGATATCAACGTGGTGCAAATGCGGAATGAGCAAACGCTGTTTGCTGAGCTCCAAGCCTCTACACCAGATTTACTGTTCTTACACGCATCGATTATCGAAGAACATGATGATAATATCATTGCTCGCATCAAAGCTGATGACCACCTAAGCCGTGCGTATATTGTTGTGTTTGCTTCGCGTCCCGAAGGTGCAGAATTTGCGTACAAAGTAGGTGCAGACGCCTTTTTGCCTATTCCATTTACGAATGAGCAGTTTGAGCAAATCTTGCGTCTCATTCTAAACTTACCGAAGCATCTGCTTGTTGTCAGTAAAACAGAAGTTCTTCCAAACACCGTCCGTGAAGCAGGAGCAATGTACGATTTTTCAGTGCGTTGGGCACGTACTGCTGACGAAGCACTGCAGATTGCTGGAGAAACATTCCCCGACCTTATTCTCAGTGAGTATGCTCTACCGGGACGCAACGGCGCAGAGTTGAGTAAGAATGTGAAAAGTTCTCATCTGTTGGGGCATATTCCTGTCGTGCTTATCATGGAATCAAATGACGAGGAACTCGTCGAGCAGTGCTTTGAGGCTGGCTCGAATGACGTCTTCCTATTCCCGTTTGACCGCCAGAAGCACATCACTCTCATTAGTAATATTGTCAAACCACCGCGTAAAGGAAGAAAGTACTCGGCTCTCGTGGTGGACGATAGCATTACTATACGCCATGTTATTTCCAAAATGTTCAAGCAGATGGGATTTACAGTACTTACTGCTGCCAATGGTCAAGAAGGTATGAAGCTCGCTATTCAGCATCGCCCCGATATTATTACCAGCGATTATGACATGCCTGTAATGGATGGTTGGGAGTTTTGTGCGCGCTTACGGGAGAGTGAATTTACAAATGATATCCCCGTTGTAATGGTCTCATCACGCGATACTGCTAGGGATAAGCGTAAGGCACAAGCTCTGGGAGTAGCAGCCTACTTAACAAAGCCGTTCAAGACGGAAGATTTAGAGAAGGTTGTCAAAGCGCTTGTCATTCAGGCGCAGCGCCGCAGAAAAGAGGAAATTCTTGAAAAATACGCGAGTAGTGATGCGCTGAAAACGATTGGTGATGGGGCATCGGCAGTGATGCAGGAGCGTACAGTGACGATTTTTTCCTCAAATATTTGCAATTTTGGGAAAAAGTTTGATTGGCTAGGTACAGAGCGTACTCTTGAGGTGCTCAATCATTATTTTCATGTCGTTATTAGTACGCTGATAAAGCATGAAGGGAGTGTAGATGCTATCATGGGTGATGAAATACTGGCGCGATTCGACACAGGGGAGCCTAGTACAGATGCATTAAATGCTGTCGATGCGGCAGTAGCGTTGTTGGAATATTTTGATGCCTATAACTCTCGCGAGGAAGATGAACTAGAAATCCGCATAGGTATCCATTCCGACTGTATGCTTGTGGGAAACTTTGGCAGTCCTGAACACAGATTGGTGTATTCGATGCTTGGCGATGGGGTCAATGTGGCTAAGTTACTTCAGCGTGCTACTGCGCCCAATACGTGCTTACTGTCGAGTGAGACGTATGCCTATGTGAAAGAGAGTGTCGGAGATTTACCGTCGTATGCAGTGCCGCGCAGAGGTGGCGAGCGAGACATTATCGCCTACAAGCTTTGACGATGCTATTCCACGCCTTCGTCAAGTTCTTCCAGTGCTGCAGAGAGTTCCGACAGAGCGTGTGTATCTCCTGCTTGTCGCGCAGCGTCTATGCCATGATAGTATATCGCGCGTGCTGCGTCTAGTTGATGCAGCGCACGATAGACACTCGCAAGCATGTAGTATGTTGGTACATAGTCTGGTGCTATGCGGCGTAATTCCTCATACCATGCAAGTGCCTGCGCATAGTCCTGTCGCGATTGGTATTCTAGTGCTATTGCATAGCGTATAAATGGGTCGTTGGGGTCTTCACGATGCAGCTCAAAAAGCTGTTCAAGACGACTTTGCATATTCACACAACAACATAGCAAGAAACTTCCGCTGCCGATAAGGTATATAGACAGCGTATAGTATATGGAAAGCGTATAGAAAATGCAGCAGGAGAGTCAGCAGCATCAGTCTCCCATATGCCTTATACTGCCATGACTTCTTTCTCTTTCGCTAGAGTCATGTCATCGATGAGCTTGATAAAGCGGTCGGTAACTTTTTGAATCTCTTGTTCGCCGCGCTTCCGTTCATCTTCGGAAAGGTGCTCCTCTTTTTCAATTTTCTTGAGCAGTTCATTATGGTCGCGTCGGATATTACGTATTGCGACACGGCTTTCTTCGGCAAACTTTTTGCACATCTTGACAATTTCTTTGCGTCGTTCTTCTGTAAGCATAGGGATAGGAACGCGCACGACATTCCCATCATTAGAAGGATTCAGCCCGAGGTCTGCTTCACGAATAGCTTTTTCGATAGGCGAAAGCATTGCCTTTTCAAACGGTTGAATAACAATTGTTCTGGGGTCTGGTACAGAGAGCGATGCTACTTGGTTTAATGGCATCGAAGAACCATAATATTCCACGCGCACCGGGTCAAGAATGGTTACAGTAGCTCGACCGGTGCGTACCTTGGCAAATTCTTGCTGCAGATGATCGGTCGTTTTTTTCATTGCTGCTTGTGCTTTCGCGATAACATCTTGTACTGGCATAGCTTTAATCTCTTTAGGATATCGTGAAGAACGTAGCTTGGTTAATTGGTAATGATTGTTCCAATAGTTTCGCCAAGTATAAGTCGCTTGAGATTGCCTTGTGTGCCCATGTCATATACGACAATAGGAATGTTGTTTTCCTGTGCGAGGGTAAAAGCTGTCAAGTCCATAACCCGAAGGTTTTTCTCTAGCGCGTACCGAAACGTAATTGTATCGAAGCGTTTTGCAGCGGGGTTTTGTTCGGGATCGGTATCATATACGCCATCGACGCGTGTTCCCTTAATAATGACATCGGCATTGATTTCTGTTGCGCGCAGAGTGGCAGTAGTATCAGTAGTGAAGTATGGATTGCCTGTGCCGGCACCAAAAATGACAACACGACCCTTCTCAAGGTGGCGCACAGCACGTCGGCGAATGTAGGGCTCAGCGATTTGCGACATAGTAATGGCTGTCTGCAGGCGTGTAGGAACGCCACGAAGTTCTAGAGCATTTTGTAAAGCGATTGCATTGATGACAGTGGCAAGCATGCCCATGTAATCACCCGAGACACGATCAATACCGTGCTGCTCGGCGTTAATACCGCGATAGATATTCCCACCGCCAATAACGAGTGCGATTTGCACACCTAGCGCATGAACTGCTTTAACTTCTTCGGCAACATATCCTAGTACGCTGGAATCTATACCGTACTGCTGTGAACCTAAGAGCGATTCGCCGCTTAGCTTGAGCAGTATACGCTTGTACTGTGGTGTCATGGTAAGTGCCGAATTAACGTCAGGGTATGATAGAGAGCTGGGAGCTGTATTCCGTTTAGCGAAGATGTCAGGGGTTAGTGCAAATCAGAGGAGCATACAACAAACAGAAGGCTCAAAGCCTTATGCTCTGAGCCTCTGTGAAGTGTAGGTGCTAGTTATTTGAAGTTGGGCTGCTGGCTGTGCTGTCAGTAGTTTCTCCAAGAAAGAATCGCCGAAAGCGTACAACATCTGCACCTGAACCGATAGACTTCAGAACGTCGCTTACTGTTTTACCTGAGTCTTTAACGAATGTTTGCTCGACAAGGCAGAATTCCTGATAAAATTTTTCGATGCGTCCTTCTGCTATTTTCTGCGCAATATCAGGCTTTTTGCCTTGTTGGATCGCCTGTTCTGTATATATCTCTCGTTCTTTGGTGAGAGTTGCTGCATCGACATCGCTTCTGCGGATAAAGCGTGGACTCATTGCTGCAATTTGCATAGCAATATCACGCATAAGCGCGCGGTCGTTATCGTTTGCTGGTGCAGTCGTAAATTCAAGGAGAACACCAAGCTTATTCCCTGTATGAATGTAATCGACAATAAACCCAGATGCAGACTGTAAGCGCTCGTATCGCTTGAGAACGATGCGCTCGCTAAACTTTGCCAGCATCTCGTTCATAAGGTCTCCAAGCTTTTTGCCACCGATGTCGGTAGCCAAAAGAGCTTCTTCGTTAGCAGGGTCAGCTGTGAGAACTGTTTCTGCGACAGTGTGCACAAACTGCACAAATTCTTCATTGCGAGCAACGAAATCTGTTTCGCAGTTTATTTCAACGATAGCAGCAGCAGTGTTATCGGGGGAAGTTTTCGTAACGATAAGTCCTTCGTTAGCAGCGCGGTCTGTACGTTTTGCTGCAGAGGCTGCTCCACGCTTGCGGAGGTATTCGATAGCACCGTTCATATCGCCATTGGCTTCGTCGAGTGCCTTTTTACAATCTGCCATACCTGCACCAGTAGCTTCGCGCAGGCTTTTCACCATATCAAGGGTTACAGCCATAATTGTTTCACAATGAAGGGTGAAGAGTGTGAGAATTACAGTATGTATCTAACGCTAATAGAAACACACCACCTTAGTGTAAGGTAGTGTATGCTTGGTTAGTATAGGCTTACATGAAAGATATATGCCTTTGGATGCTTATTCTTCGACAACTTCCTCGCTCAAGGGCTCTTGGCTTTCCTCGCCACCTTCCGAAGCAGAGGATTCTGCAGAAGAAATAGCTTCACTGCGTTGAGTACGCTTACGTGTGCGGCGACGTGGTTTCAATTCTTCTGTTGCCTGATCGCTCGGTGTTATGTCTTTGTCTTCAAGGGTGATGTCGAGACTATGAATCTTTGCATACTCTCTTCCTTCGAGGACTGCATCAGCAATAACCTTAGTAATAAGCTCAACTGTACGCACTGAATCGTCGTTGGCTGGAATTGGGTAGTCTACGCTGTTCGGGTTGCAATTCGTATCAATAATTGCAAAGATAGGGATACCAAGCTTGTGAGCTTCGTCAATAGCGATATGCTCTTTTTTGATGTCAACAATGAACATTGCGCTTGGCAGGCGAGACATATCGCGAATACCACCCAAGACGCGATGTAATCTGTCTTTCTCGCGCAGAAGAATCAGACGTTCTTTCTTTTTGAGTTTGTCGAATGTTCCGTCTGTTTCCATTTTCTCGATGGCTTCCATGCGGCGAATAGACTTACGGATGGTTGCAAAGTTTGTCAGCATACCACCAAGCCAGCGGTCTGAAGCATAGTATGCGCCGCAGCGGGCAGCTTCGCGAGCGATAACATCCTTTGCTTGTTTTTTTGTACCGACAAACATAAAGCGCCCACCACGGCTTGCTAGCTCCACGACTGCGTCGTATGCAACGTCAATCAGAAGTTGAGTCTTGCGTAGATCGATGACGTGGATACCGTTACGTTCAGCAAAGATGAAGTTGCGCATCTGCGGGTTCCATCGCCGCGTGAGGTGTCCAAAATGCGCTCCTGCTTCGAGCAGCTGCTCGATACTTACTCGAGACATAATAAACTCCAGAAATTGTGTTAGACCTTTGCATCGTTCATCTTACTGTCCCAAGCACGTTCTCACAAAGCATATGGTGCCACACAAGGATAGTAATCCCGATGCATGAGTAATTGTAAATATGGAAATCGGCTGCAATGCGAGCGCTTCGCAGCCGAGCAAAGTATTGGCAAACAAGGTTTGGAAAAGACCGTACCGAGTGCAAGGTCTTTTAGCGTTTGGAGAATTGGAAACGCTTGCGAGCTTTCTTGCGACCATACTTTTTGCGTTCTACCATGCGAGGGTCACGTGTCAGAAGTTCGGCAATGCGCAGCGTGGAGCGAAAGTCCTCATTAAAATGGACAAGAGCACGGGCAATGCCAAGCTGCATCGCTCCTGCTTGACCGCTTTTGCCTCCTCCTACAGCATCAATCATGACGTCGAACGTGCCGATAGTATTTGTAATGACAAGGGGTTTCAGAACGTCCATACGCTGAAATTCTGAGGGAATATAGCTTTCAAGCGATTCCTTGCCGTTAATCACAACTTTCCCGTTGCCCGGCTTAAGACGCACCTTTGCAATAGCAGTTTTGCGCTTACCAGTGGCTGAGTATACTGATACCGACATAACAGTTGTTGATGTAAAAATCGGAAAATGCTCACTACATGCTCAGGGCTATGACCTTTTGGAAGTATATGGAAGCGTATATGGTATAGGCTTTTGTGCTGCGTGTGTGTGTTCTGCGCCATTGAAGACGCGGAGCTTTTTTGCTATGACTTCGCCGAGCGAAGTTTTAGGAAGCATTCCACGAACAGCATGCTGAATGGCAAATGCTGGATTTTTGCGCTGAACCTCTGTGTAGCGCTTAAATCGAGCACCACCAGGGTATAGGGTATTGTAGTAATAAGACTTTGTCTCGGCGCGCTTCGGGGACATGATAGCTTTTGCCGCATTGATGACAATTACGTAATCGCCACAGTCAGTGTGTGGTGTGTAATATGGCTTGTGTTTCCCACGTAGCAATGTTGCTATTTGCGACGCAAGGCGACCAATATTTTGTCCCGCTGCGTCGACAACAAGCCACTGGCGTTCAACCATAGAGGCATTTGCTGACTTTGTCGACGGTGTGTAAGGTGTCACGGCTATTCTGAACGATGATAAGATTGAAAAAGTGGTGTGCAGCGAAGCATGTGATTGCTGCTGACAATTAAAGCCAACAAAGATATTGTGATTTTTGCTGTTTTCCAAATTATTTTATCAAGCCTACCATGTTTGTGCCAAAGTCTTGTGTGCGCTTCAAACGCAAAACTGCGACCTCTTGAGTAGAAAAATGTTGTAAAAAAGAGTTGCGTTCCCCTGTTCGAAAATTGTATATTCGGCATCGATAAATGTGCATGTGTTGTGTAGCATCGAATAATTCTTGTTTGCTCCCCGAAGGACCTGAGCATGAAACTATCCGAATTCAATTATACTCTTCCCAAAAAACTGATAGCAAAGTATCCCGCCGACCCTCGTGATTCTGCCTATATGATGGTATTGAACCGTCAAACTGGTGAGATGGAAGACAGGAAGTTCTCAGACATTGTTCACTACTTTCAGAAGGGCGATTGTCTTGTTATCAACGATACCAAAGTGTTTCCTGCGCGTTTGTTTGGTAAGAAAGAAAAGACAAATGCTCGTATAGAAGTGCTTCTGCTGCGAGAGCTCAAGGCAGAAGAACGTATTTGGGATGTTATTGTAGATCCAGCGCGCAAAGTACGTATTGGCAACAAGATATATTTTGACGATAACAAGCTGTATTGTGAGATTATCGATAACACAACATCGCGCGGACGCACAGTGCGGTTTAATAATGTTGGGGATATTTATCGAATTATCGACCGCATTGGTCAAATGCCGCTTCCTAACTACATTAAACGCGAACCTACAGAACTTGACAAAGAGACCTATCAAACAGTGTTTGCCGAGAAAATTGGTTCTGTTGCTGCACCCTCAGCTGGGCTACACTTTACAAAGTCGCTTCTTAAAAAACTTGAAGAAAAGGGAGTTGCAATTGCTCGTATCACCCTACACATTGGGTATAGCGTGTTTGACCCTGTCGATGTGGAAGATTTGACGAAGCACAAAATGCACTCAGAGTACTTCGAAATCAGCAAAGAAGCTGTGGAGATTATCAACAAAGCACTGAAAAATAAAAAGCACATCGTGGCTGTAGGGTCAAGTGTTGCACGCGCTCTGGAATCAAGCGTTCTGACAACAAATGCTGTAAAAATTAACAAGGGCTGGACTGACAAGTTTATTTATCCTCCCTATGAATTTAAAATTGTAAGCCGACTCATTACCAACTTTCACCCACCCAAATCAACACTGATGCTGCTTTCGGCAGCATTTGCTGGCAAAGATGAACTGATGAAGGCATACAAGAAAGCTATTAAGCAAGAGGCACGGTTCTTCTCATATGGTGATGCATTGTTTATTATCTGAGCAATGAGCATATGGGCTATGACTAGTGCTCAGAGCATGCAACGTACAAACGTTGTATGCTGCCTTTTTATATAGCTTTATATAGCGTGTGCTCTATTTAGGCCTCTTGCTTCTGATAGTTAAAGTAGGGTGCTTTCATACTGATACGATATGACAGAGATCAGACTTGTCAACGTTTCAAAGCGCTATCACAATGGCGTGCAAGCCGTGCACAGTGTTTCGCTCACCTTCGATGCTGGACGCTTTACTGTTCTTCTGGGTCCGTCGGGTTGTGGCAAAACAACTATCTTGCGTATGATTGCTGGTTTGGAGACAGTAACTGCTGGAGATATTTATTTTGGTGCAGAACGCGTCAACGACCTACATCCAAAAGATCGCGACATCGGTATGGTGTTCCAAAACTACGCGCTGTATCCGCATTTGAATGTTTTCGACAATATCGCATTTCCGCTGCGAGTGCGTAGAATGCCAAAACAGCAAATTCAGCACGATGTTTATAGTGTTGCTGCAATGGTTGGGGTTAGTGATTTGCTCGACCGCAAGCCAAAAGAGTTATCTGGCGGGCAGCGTCAACGAGTTGCACTGGCACGTGCTATTATTCGCAAGCCTCGCGTCTTTTTATTTGATGAGCCACTCTCGAATCTTGATGCACAATTGCGCCACCACATGCGCACTGAAATTGTGCGGGTACAACGAATTGTGGGATCAACGGCTGTGTACGTTACACATGACCAAGATGAAGCAATGACAATGGCTGATACTATTGTCGTACTACATCAGGGAGTTGTGCAGCAAGTAGGTGTACCCTCTGCTATATATACACAGCCAGCAAATCGGTTTGTTGCAGGGTTTATCGGTAATCCACCGATGAATTTTTTTGACGGTGAGCTGCGCCCCTCTGCTACAGGATTCGAATTTTGGGAGCATGGGGCATTGTCGAGCATACGTCTAGGGTCGCACTTACGTGTACAATCTGAAGTACCACAGAAAGTGCTGTATGCTACGCTAGCTGTGCGTCCAGAGCATTGTTCTTTATTGCCTTTATCATATGCCACGCCCGGAGAGGAATACACATGTGTGGGAGTTGTTCGGAGAGTAGAATTTATGGGGCATGAATATTTAGTATACGTGGAAACATCCGAGCAAACAGCACTCAAAATCATCCGCTTGCTACAGAGCACATCCTACATTCCAAGCATCACGGAGTCTGTCGTTCTACGTATGGAGTCCGAGTTTTGCTGCTTGTTCGATACGTCGGGAAAAAGACTGTAAGGTTCAAAGCACATTTGGGTATTGAGTATATATAGCTGTGCTAGCGCTGGCGCCTTTCTTGTGGCGACAGAGGCATTGGTTTTTCAACAAGCAGCACGACAGACCTTGCGAGCATACGCTCTTGCGGTGTTTCGGGAGCAAGTACGTCCAGAGCGGGCTCAATTTGCACAGAGTTCTGTGGAAGGAGGGGTATGAGCCTCCGTATCTCGTCAGCGATATTTTTTGCAAAGCGCTCAACTGCCTGAAGTGTTGCCTTTTCTCCAAATCCATAGGGGATAAGAGTAAGTGTTGTCCCAGCTGATCCGCTTACGACAGAGACGATTTCTCGTATGAGAGTATTCTGGTCAGTAGATTCCACAATACTAGGATTCTGTGAAACTGGCACAAGAAAACGATAGCGATTGATAATTTTGTCCTGAACGCGCTGAGAGCGCTTTTGCTCCAACGACAAGCGGTACAACGGAATATTGAGTGTCCTGCTACCCTTACGATTCAGCGAGTCTAGACCGATAAGATGAGCTTGGATCTCCTCCGGTACAACTGTCCACATGCTTGGTTCAAGGGGCAATGTTGTCGAAAAGGGTAGCGTTACTCCCGCGGTGCGCAAAATAGTGTCTTTTTCTCCTCCTGTGGCTTCAGCTGTCAGAGTGCAAGACCATGAGCGTATCATGCTTCTTGGGCGTGCATCGAGTGTAAGATTCAGTGAGCGAGGCTTGGTGATAATATGAACACCTGCAATGCGTATAGGTGCTGTAATGCGCGGATCACTAGAACGCAGTTCTATGCAGCGTATAGCATCGTCGCTGGTAAATAAAGCAAGACGTTGACGCGCTGTCTGTGCATCTACTGGAGATATTTTTATAGTAATCCGCTTACTGTCAATCTGCCATGTCTGATTCAGATAGTTCCGTATAGCATCAATCCGCTCTCGTGATAGCGTCGTATTACTACTTTCAGTTGCAGTAAGAGTAAGTGTTGCATCGGGGTAGTCATTGAGGCGCTTACCAAGAATGTTGAGCACTTCTGCGTAAATACTACGAGGGTGAGGGGAAAGACTGTGCAAGGAAAAAGTGTGCGTTTCGTGAGCCCTGTATTGCTTAATGTCTTTCGGTAGTGCGCTACTATTAGGCTCGAAAACAAGACACGGAGGGAATTGTATGATATCAGTGATGGTAAATTCTTCTGCAGTTAGAAATGATGTTTGCGTAGCAAGTTTGTATTCGACAGTAGAAACAAAGTGCGACACTGGAAGTAACCGGGACACATATAAATCCAGCCCACCACGCGAGCCTGTACGGTTGGACGCAAATACACCAATATTGCCGGGCAGAAGTGCGAAGTCTGAATCATCATACTCGCTGTTAAGTTCGGGCACAGGAATAGGTACTTGCCACCTGCCTTCGGAGCGTACAGCAAAGAAAATTTCGAATCCTCCTTTGCCGCCAAATCCATTTGAGGAGAAAAACAATGTATCCTCAGAGGTAAAGTAGGGAGTAATCTCATCAGCATCGGAGTTCAGATTGCTGCCCATATTCACAGGGGGCTGCCATGCGCCGTTCTCATCACGACTCGATATCCAAAGGTCAAGACCACCACGCCCACCGGGACGGTTGGATACAAAAACAACAGTTTTGCCCGATGGTGAAAGTGTCGCGTGCGCATTGAAGTTGTCAGAATTGAGCGCATCAAGTGGAAGTGCTTGCTCTAAAGTGGTATTATGATGGCGGACCTGAAAGATATTGAGGTACGGACGGCGTTTTGTCATACGGAACGTGGAAAGAAGTGCAGTGCCGTCGTGAGCAAATGAAATATATGACTGATTGTTGCGAGGTTGGTTAAAAGGGGGGGCACATCGTTCTGCCGGTGTGAATCGTGGGCGGGGTTCAGTTGTCCCAGCGTCGCGGCGTATATCATAGCGACTTGAGTATAGCTCCGCATACCCACTTCGTGTTGAGGTAAAATACACTGCGCGGTCGTAGTGTGAGTATGCTGGTGCAAAATCATCGAAGGCGGAATTGAGAATAGCAAGATTCTGTGGCTCTTCCCATTTTTTCCGCTCTTGTGCTAGCAACAGAGGACACGATGCGGCAACAAAAAGCATCATCAATATGCCAGTGCACAACGGCACACACAACCGCTTCATGAGGAAGCAATATAGACAAAAGGTTATGCGGGAACAGTTGCTTCTTCTGTGGGGATTTCCAGTTCACCTTCCCAGCGTGCCATGACTGCTGATGCAAGGCAGTTGCCAATCAGATTAACGGTAGTCCGTGCCATGTCCATAAACGCATCTACACCAAGAATAATGGCAATACCTTCCAAAGGCAAGCCAAACTGAACGAGAGTTCCCGATAAAATTACGAGCGAGGCGCGAGCAACTGCTGCTACACCCTTGCTTGTAATCATGAGAGAAAGCATCATTGTCATCTGTGTTGCAAACGAAAGCTCAACTCCAGCTGCTTGTGCAACAAAGATAGAGGCAACCGCTAAGTAGAGTGTCGAACCATCAAGATTAAAGGAGTATCCGGTTGGTAGCACGAAAGAAACAATCCGTTGTGGCACACCAAATTTTTCCATATTCTGCATTGCAAGAGGGAGAGCGGCTTCGCTCGATGCAGTAGTAAATGCAATTACTGCTGGTTCTTTGACTGCACGAATAAAGCGACCAAGCGGAATGCGTGCAATGAGGGCAATAGGTACAAGCACACCGAGAACAAATACGATCAATGCGCCATACAGTGTCAGGACAAGTTTCCCAAGATTCCACAACACTCCCAAACCACTCTCTCCAACGACGTATCCTATTGCAGCACCAATGCCAATGGGGGCATAATTCATAACAATCCCTGTAAACTTGAACATCGTTTGTGAGAGACCCTCACAGAAGTGCAAAATAGTGTCTTTAGCTTGTCCAGGCTTAACATGAGTTAGAGCAACAGCGAAAATGACAGCAAAAAATACAACTTGCAGTACTTCGTTGTTAGCTGCTGCTTCAAAGAAGCTTTCTGGTATCATATGCTCTAGCACGCCTGAAAGTGTTACCTGCGAAGATTTTGAGGCAAATTCTTGCGCTTGCCCAACCGAACCTGTGAGAGTAATGCCTATTCCAGGCTTCATGATGTGTGCTGCTGCTAAGCCCACAAAGAGAGCAATGGTAGTTGCAATTTCAAAGTACACAAAAGAACGCCATGCTAAGCGCCCTATCCTGCGCACATCGTCGCCGTGTCCTGCGATGCCAACGACCAGTGTTCCAAAAATCATTGGAGCGACGATGGATTTAATCATGCGTAGAAAAATTGTTGAGAAAATCTTCAGATGCTGTGATGCTTCGGGGAAATATGTACCAGCAGCAATGCCTAAGATAAGAGCAAGAAAAATCCATTGAACAAGAGTGATTCGACGTACAAAATTCCACATAGCAAATTCTAAACGTGAAAAGGTGCGGTGCACAAGAACAAGACGGAATCATCCTGTTCAATGCTGTATTCGAGGTGAAACTGTGTAGGCGAAAAGATACGCTACTTTAAACGTTTTTTGCAAAATTTTCTTTACTCGGAAGTGTAGAAGTTAGTCGGTAACGTTACGATAGGTGATAGCGTAACGTATATGGCAAGTAGAGCAATGATGGGCAAAATAACAGTCGAATGTGAGCAGTATTAATTTGTTAAGGGCATTTTTCTACAAAGCGTTTTTTTACCGTGCAGTAAAAGATTTTTTGTATATTAAATGACGTAAAAATGCCACATTCTAGCGACTATGTGCTACGTAGTATTATATTCTTCAGCCTCAGATGCATGTTGTAGCAAGAAGCCTGTAGTGGCAGAATCTCATTGTGTTTTCTCGTTTTGCGTTGTACTCTATTACTACTGAATGTCGGATGCATGAACGCAATTGGAGAAATATTTCGTGCGGCGCGTCAGCAGCGCAACCTCAGTATTGATGAGGTATCGAGACTCACAAAAATTGGTGTGCGAGTTATCGAATCCATTGAGAATGGGAACCTGCAAATATTACCACCAGCGTACATGCGTTCGTTTGTGCGGACGTACGCACGATTTCTTGATATTCCTGAGCCAGACATATCGCTCGGTGATGCCCCTGAAGCTGAACGCTTCCGTCCTCGTGAAACTCAGCAAGTCTCCCCCCTATTTGTTCCTGAAAATACCTTCACACCCAGCTATTTTGCTGACCCAAAACGCCGTAGTAAACGCATATTGACGGTAATTTACAGTGCTGTAGCGATATTGCTTCTTGTAGTTGGGTACTTGGTGTGGATAGCGCCACCTGTAGAACCAAAGCCTGATGATACTGTCATTACCCGCCCTCTCCGTATCCTGAGTGAGGCTATTAAGCCAATGTCCTCTGCCGACCTTGTTACTGAGACTGCTCGAGGGACAGACAGTATGATACTCGAAGCTCGTGCAATGGAGAACGTATGGCTGAGCATCGTAATGGACAAGAAGCGTGCACAGCAACTAACGCTGGAGGCAGGAAAAGTGTATCGCTGGTCGGCGCTCAAAAGCTTTAGCTTATCGATTGGAAATGCTGGTGGGGTTGTCTTCTCTCTCAATGGCAGGGAGCTTGATCGATTTGGTGCATCGGGTGTTGTTGTGCGGGATGTCCGTATCTTGCGCGATCCTGCACGGGGGACGACAATGAGCTTATCAAATAATCCAGCATCCGTCTATACTATTGAGCCACCAGCACGACAATCCCTACAACAATCCAGTGGTGAGCAGCAGAATACCCAATATGAAGCAGTAAGAGAAGTCTCTGCTGCAAGCACCACTCGTATATCTGCATCGCCAGAAGGAGTGCAGTCTTCTGTTCCATCAAAAGTATCGTCTGAAGGGGTTTCGCCAAGTGCTTCATCGTATAGTACAACGTATAGTACAAGCTCCCCACACGCTACTGAATCAGATTCTAAAGTAGATACTACCAAGCCTCGTCCTCGCATTGCGGCGCGCCCAAAACAGCAACCGAAAGTTATCATGATTGAGCCTGTAGCATCACCACTTTCTATACCACAGGCGCCAACAACAGTTGCAAAGCCATCCGTGGACACAAAGAAAAATTAGTAGTAGTGAGTGTGTCCCGACACCGAGGTATATTGGGTGTTGTAATCTAATGCATGGTGCTCTTGCCATACTGACCCAATTCCGCATAGTTCGTATGACTCTTGCTATTGGGCTTATTCTTGCTTTACACGCTACTTTTGGATGGCAGTGGGCGCTTGCGATACCTTTGCTCTACGCATTGTTCTTCCCTGATGAAGCATATGTGGGAGCAGTGCTGCAAATGCTGATTGCATGGTGTATTCTTCTCATCATAAGCTATGTTAGCGCGCCTGAGGAAACAAGACGTATGTGGAGTATAGTGATGAGTATTCTAGCAGGCAAGAGTACTCAAGAGATGACATGGCTGTTGCCTCTGTTGCCTACTGCATCGCTGATATTTGCAGGATGTGTAGGAATACTCTCTGGTATGCTCGGAAAAAACTTGCGTTATCTGTACCAGCGAGCTATTCGGCAATACTCACACGATGTTCAAGCTGATATTTAGGCACCGAAAATAGGTTGTTGTATTTATTATATCCCCATTTCTTTGCTATGCTGCATGATATCATTGCACTACGGAAAACCATTGAACAAGATATTGAGGCGCTTGGCTCTTTACCGACAAGAGAAGAGCTTGAGCGCTTTCGTTTGAAGCATTTGGTTCGTAAAGGTACGCTTGCTGAGCTTACAGAACGCTTGCGTAGTGTCCCAAAGGAGGAAAAACCGACTGTAGGAAAAGAACTTAATGCACTTAAAAGTTTTGCAGAAACAGAATTCAAGCGGCTTTCTGCAATCCATGCATCGCACACAACTCCAACAGCAACACTTGATTTAACATTGCCCGGAAGACCTTGGTTGTATGCTCCGAAGCACCCTATCCGCCAGACCCTTGATGATATGCTTGCCATCTTTCAGCGTATGGGCTTTGCAATTGCCGAAGGACCAGAAATCGAAGATGATAAGCATAACTTTGAAGACCTTAACTTTCCGCCTGACCATCCTGCACGTGACATGCAAGATACATTCTTTGTGGAAGTAACAACGCCTGATGGCATCAAGCGCCATGATGTTCTGTTGCGGACACATACCTCGCCTGTTCAAATACGGCTCATGAAAGCACAAGCGCCACCAATTCGTGCTGTGATACCGGGAAGGGTATATCGCAACGAAGCAATTAGTGCACGTTCGCTCGCAGAATTCCATCAAATTGAAGGGCTCTACATCGATAACGACGTAAGCTTTTCGGAATTAAAGGGGACACTCGTATCGTTTGCACAGCAATTTTACGGTCCGATGCTTGGAGGGGCAGCACTACAGTATCGCTTTCGTCCATCATTCTTCCCATTTACTGAACCAAGCGCCGAGATGGATATTACATGTTTCTTGTGCACAGGCAAGGGGTGTAGGATTTGTAAATATTCTGGCTGGCTTGAGATCTTAGGATGTGGCATGGTACACCCAAATGTCTTGCGTGCTGGTGGTATAGATCCCGAAGAATACTCTGGGTTTGCGTGGGGCATGGGTATTGAGCGTGTAACACTCCTACGAACAGGAATTGATGACATTCGTTTGCTCTATGAAAATGATGTGCGAGTTTTAGAACAGTTTGTGTAAATTCGTGCAATAGTTGCTATATCAACAATAGATATTGCAAGTATCCGTATCACAGCAATAGTTTTGAATTCTGTAGTATACAGCAGGAACACAATTCTCTTTCTTTTCATCATCTCTCGAAGAGACTACTATGGCAGAAGCAGTTATTGTAAGTGCAGTGCGCACTGCTGTTGGACGCGGTAAAAAGGGTACGCTAGCACATACGCGCCCTGATGATCTTGCTGCGCTTGTGATCAAAGAATCTGTGAAGCGTGCTGAGATTGACCCTACGCTTGTTGAAGATGTTATTATTGGCTGCGCAATGCCCGAAGGCGAACAAGGTCTGAACTTTGCTCGTATAGCATCATTGCTTGCGGAACTGCCAGACAGTGTATCAGCAATGACGGTCAATCGGTTCTGTGCAAGTGGCTTACAAACTATTGCCTTAGGTGCACAGGCGATTATGAGTGGTATGTCGCATTGTGTTGTGGCTGGTGGTGCTGAATCTATGAGTATGGTGCCTATGTCGGGTAATAAGCCTTCTATGAATATGAAAGTTGTTGATAAGCGTCCGGGACTATATATGAATATGGGTCTGACGGCAGAGCGCGTTGCCGAACAGTGGAAGATATCGCGTGCTGACCAAGATGCCTTTGCTGCTGCGAGCCACACCAAAGCCGCACAAGCAATACGCGAAGGAAAGTTCAACGAAGAAATTGTTCCTGTACCAGTGCGTGTGGATACCATGAATGGCAAAGGCTTTACATCAACTACTGTGGAATTTTCCACCGACGAGCTTGTTCGCCCTGACACAACGGTAGACAAGCTCGCAACCCTGCCGCCTGCATTTAAGCTCAATGGAACAGTAACAGCAGGGAATTCCTCGCCGTTTTCCGATGGCGCTGCTGCCGTTGTGCTTATGAGTGCCGACAAAGCTCGTGAAGTCGGTGCTAAACCACTTGCACGGTTTGTTGCATTTGCAACGTCGGGGGTAGCGCCAGAAATCATGGGAATTGGTCCTGTAGAAGCTGTGCCAAAAGCATTAAAGATTGCAGGATTAACTATGAACGACATTGACCTATTTGAACTCAATGAAGCCTTTGCCGCACAAGCATTGGCGGTAGTGCGTGAGCTTAAGATTCCTGAAGATAAACTTAATGTTAACGGTGGCGCTATTGCACTTGGTCATCCGTTAGGATGTTCGGGAGCAAAGCTGACAGTGCAGATTATTAACGAGCTGCGGCGCAGGGGTGGGCGCTACGGTATGGTAACAATGTGTATCGGTGGAGGGCAGGGCGCTGCCGGGATTGTAGAAGTCTTGCAGTAGGTTTGTCGAGAGCTTATCCCCATCGCGTATACAGCGCTCAACGAGTTTCGGTTTGTTGAGCGCTGTATTTTTTTTATCTTCGTACAAGCCCATTAGTAGGTTAGTTTTGGGTGTACTCCGTTCAATTTTGCGTATGTGAGAACTCGTTGTTTGTGTGCTGATGAATACATTTGCAAATGTGCTACGCTTTGCAGTGGCAATCCTGCTCATAGGATTTGGTGTAACACTCATGGTTGGTGGCTTGATGTCGATGTTTCCAGACAATGCGCCACCGCGCGTTAGTATTGGAGATATTGCTCTATTTGGGGGCTTCGGTGTGCTACCCTGCGTTGTAGGTATTATGCTATGGAGACGAGCAGTAAAGGTGAAACGATATCTTGCCGATAGAGAGCAAGAGCACCAAATTATACATTTGGCGCAGCGTATGGGTAGAAAACTCACAGTATCAGATGTTGTATTGCATACCTCTCTATCGGCTGAACAAGCTGAACAAACACTACGTGATATGGTTGTCAAGGGATGGGCAAAACTTGAGATTAGTGATTCTGGGGTGCCAGTGTATTATTTCCATACACTGATTAGTCAGGATGAGAAGCATGGTGCAGCGGGAATATAGTTATAGTGCGGTGATGTGCCTAAGAACTTGTGAAAATAAGAGGTATGGCTTGTGGTGGCACACAGCCAATCTTTTCTTTATCTTTGTTGGTATTCTGCGCTGGAATTACAGGTGTGCTGAATGGCGCTGTAGTTTGCTAGAAAGCACGGTTGGTATTGCAATGGTGTTATTTGTGATTGTATTGTATGATTCTTGGTATAGGTACGGACATTGTTCTCGTTGCTCGCATACGCGATGCTCTTGAGAAGTATGGTGAACACTTTGTGCGGCGTATTTTCACAGAAGAGGAGTGTCGGTATTGTGAATCGCAAAAGTATAGAGTGCTGCATTATGCAGCACGCTTTGCTGCAAAAGAAGCCTTCAGCAAGGCGATTGGTACTGGCATGACAGGCGATATGACGTGGAAGTCTGTGGAGATTGTCAAAAAACGCACAGGAAAGCCAGTATTACGTATGCATGGGAAAATTGCTGAAACTTATGGTATGTGTAAAGTGCACGTATCGTTGTCGCATACAACTGAAGCAGCTATAGCAGTGGTTACGATTGAGACTGACGATATATCACTGCTTCGCAGTCATGAATAAGTGAAGCGCAGTAGTCAAAGTTCTCTTTGCTTTTTCTTGTTTGATGTATGAGCAAGCGCCATCAGGTACAGATTATTGGGTATCCGAGCGATTTGGGAGCGGGGCGGCGTGGTGTCGATATGGGACCATCGGCGCTTCGTATCGCGGGTATTACACGCAAACTTCAGGCTCTCGGGTATACCGTGATAGACGACGGGGATATACCAGTTCGTACACTCGAAACGGAGCATGAGGGAGCGACGAATCTCAAGTTTTTGGACGAGATTGTTCGGGCTACATCTATTCTAGCCGAGCGCGTTGAGCAGGCGCTCGATAGTAACCGCTTTCCTTTGATATTAGGCGGTGATCATTCAATGGGGATTGGCTCGCTAGGTGGTGTGGCAGCGCATTGTCGTAAAGAGCGCAAGCGCTTAGGGGTGGTGTGGATAGATGCTCACGCGGATATGAATACACCAGAGACAACGCCATCGGGGAATATTCATGGAATGCCTCTTGCTGTTGCTATGGGCTATGGTGATCGGCGATTATGTGCTATTGGAGGAGATTTTCCAAAAGTTGCTCCAGAAAATGTTGTGATTATCGCAGCACGCGATATAGATAAAGGGGAGGTAGAACTCATTAAACGCCTTAACATCAGTGCATACACGATGTTTGATGTGGATAAGCGAGGAATCTATCCAATTATTGCCGAAGTAGTCAACAAATTGCGGGAACATGTTGATCACGTTCATGTAAGTTTTGATTTAGATAGCGTTGATCCTTTCGTTGCTCCGGGTGTTGGTACGCCTGTGCCGGGAGGACTATCATTCCGTGAGGCACACTTTATCATGGAATATCTTGCAGAGACACACATGGTGAACTCGCTTGATGTAACAGAAGTAAACCCAATTTTGGATACACGCAATAGTACGGCTATCTTTGCAACAGATATTGTGAGCTCGTGCATGGGCAAGAGAATTCTATGAAGAAGGTACATGTGTATGTCTCCTAGCAGTGCAAGTGCTGTGCTGGGATAACAGGAACAACACCAGAGACGTGCAGCATGCTCAGGAACAGTACAGTGCGATAGCGCTGTGCTATGCTGATGCAAATACTCTCTATGAGCACAATAAATATTAAGCTCACAGGTGAGAAGCTCATGGCAAGATTCTATTCCAGTACATTATTCTATACCGAAGCATTTATGGTCCTTCGTTGCTCTTTCAACACGTATTGTGTCTTCCTGTTAGGCTGCATGATAGCTTGTCTAGTGCTCTATGCCGAGTGCCTGTGTAGCAATTCTATACGCTTCGAGAGGCTAACAATGAAACATGGACTATCACAAGGTACAGTGCTGTGTATGTTGCAAGACAAACGAGGATTTATGTGGTTTGGAACAGAGGATGGATTGAACAGATGGGACGGACATACATTCAAGATTTTTCGCAATAATCCTCGTGATAGTACGTCGCTTGTGCGCAACTACATTGAAGCCCTGTACGAGGACAAAGAGGGAACGTTGTGGGTTGGCACAAAAGGTGGTCTATGCCGCTTCAATCGTACCACAGAGACGTTCACAACGTTCTACGCTGATGGAAAAGAGTATTCGTTATCTAAGTCCCACGTTACTGCAATAGTTGATGATGCGCGAGGCGAATATTTGTGGGTTGGAACATATGGTGGAGGCTTGTGCCGTATGGATAAGCGAACGGGGAAATTTACAACGTACCGTAAGGCTACTGGTAAGAAAGGGGCACTCTGGAGTGATGTGATTATGCGCCTTACAGCTGACAAGCGAGGAGAAATATGGATTGGAACATATGACGGAGGGCTGTATCGATATGTGAGCGCAGATGATACTTTTCAGCGATTCTATCCTGATACAACGCTTGGTGTAACATGGAAGTCCGTTGGTATCGAAGCATTGTGGGCAGATCGCTTAGGAAGAATTTGGATTGGAACAAATAATCTCGGGCTTTTGCGATTCGAATATCGTCCGCTGTCGCAGAATGGTGAATTTGTAAGGTTTGTACACACGCCAGTAAATCCTGCAGCATTGCCAAGCCCAAAGGTATCAGCGGTCTTAGAAACAAAAACAGGTGAGCTATGGGTTGGTACAGGCAATGGTCTTGCTCTTATGAATCGAGCATTGGAGACATTTACAACCTATCACCATGAGCGTACAGAGCCAGAAAGCTTGGTGAACGATGAAGTACTCTCGCTCTACGAGGATCGCGACGGAACAGTATGGGTAGGGACACGTTCTGGTATTAACTTTTTTCATCCTCGTGCACAAAAATTTCTTACCTACCGAGCAATGCCAAACCAAGCACAAGGGCTAAGTAACAACGCTGTGTGGGCATTTGCCGAAGACAAACAGGGAAAGATATGGATTGGTACAGAGGATGGACTAAACCGTATGGAGTCGAATCCTTTGGCAGGTGGGAGTGGTGTGTTTGAGGTGTTTCGTGCGAATGACGTCTTTCCCAACCAACTAGAGGAAAATTTCATCTCTGCATTATGTGTGGCTCGTGATGGCACATTGTGGATTGGCACAGATAAAACAGGATTGTATGCGCTACGCCAGACGTATGTGTATGGCAAAGCAACGTTTGAGCACTACGTTGCACAAAGTGGAGAACAAGCTTCGCTTCCTAACAATGCAATTAGTAAGATTATTGAAGATCGCGATGGCAAAATCTGGGTAGCAACATATGGCGGTGTTGCACGCTTAGAAAGTATTCGGCATGATGGTACAGCAGTGTTTACGACATTTCGCTATACCAATCCTGCCGATTCTCAGTCCTTGATACATCCCATTGTTCTGGATATCCACCAAGACCATACCGGCATGATATGGGTTGGGACGGAGCGTGGAATCTCGTGTATTCATCCGTCGAAAGGTACTGTGCGCAACTACCGACCGTTGCAAAGCCGGCTCGAAAGCTTGAGCGACAATGCAGTACAGTGTGTTTATGAGGATCGTGTAGGCAGAATATGGCTAGGAACTGAGGGTGGATTGAAAAAATTTGACCCTACAACTGGTCAATCTGCATTTGTCGATCCTCCAGAGCATGCTGATAACAAGCTTCGAGAAGCATTGAGAACTACAATTTTAGGCATACAGGAGGAAAACACTACGGGAATACTGTGGCTAAGTACAAATCATGGTCTTATACGGTTTAATCCGCAGACGGGCGACATGCTGCTCTACGACGAACGCGATGGCTTGCAAGGAGATGAGTTTATTGTTGGTGCTGCATTTAAAAGTAGGACTGGGGCAATATTTTTTGGTGGGACAAACGGTTTTAGCGTGTTCCATCCTGATAGCTTGCGTGCTGTGCAGACAGTTCCTGCTGTTGTATTCACTGGGTTTACATCGTTCAACAGACCAATACCTCTTGATACTGTGATTAGCGAAAAGCGTCATGTTGTATTGAAGTACGACGAAAACAATTTTGAACTGCGCTTTGCTGCGCTGAGCTTCCGTTTTGCTGAGCGCCATCGGTACCGTTATAAGCTTGAAGGATTCGATAATGATTGGCACTATCTAGAGCCCGGGCAATTTGATGCTCGCTATACGAACATTGAGCCAGGCGAGTATGTTTTTCGTGTGCAAGCATGCACGTATGAAAATTCATGGGACGAGGCAGGAACAGCAACTATTGCTATTACTATTGTGCCACCGTTTTGGGTAACGTGGTGGTTTAGAGCACTGATGGCTATTTCTATCGTGGGAGGTGGATTAGGTTTTATTACGTGGCGCATTCGGTCTATACAGGAGCGAAACAAGATACTCGAGGAGCTGGTAAATCAGCGGACACGTGAGCTTCAGGCGTCGAATGAGGAAATTAAGACGCAATTTCAGGAAATTCAACGACAGAATGCTATTCTCGACCAGCAAGCCGCTGAAATTGAGATGAAAAACAGCGAACTTCAAGAAGCGTATATTGCGCTCAAGAATAGCGAAGAGCAGCGTATGCTGGAGCGTGCTCACCTGGCACAAGCGGAGAAAATGGCTTCACTCGGGCGCTTGACAAATAGCGTTGCACACGAAATCAACAATCCCGTAAATTTTATTTCTGGCGCAGTGAAGCCTCTAAAAAGAAACATTGGAGCGCTTGTGCAGGTCATAGAGCAGTACAGTGCAATTGTTCCAAGCAAGCTAAATGAGAGTGAGCTAGCAAGCGTACGTAGGCAGCTTCAGGAAATTATGGAATATAAGGAAGAGATTCAGCTTGAGACACGATTACAACAAATCGATGACCTTGTAAACAACATTGGTATTGGTGCAGAGCGTATTGCAGAGATTGTTAAGAGTTTGCGCACATTATATCGTCCCGAGGAAGATGCTCTCAAAACTGCGTCAATTCATGAAGGGATTGATGCAACAATAAAATTGCTCTACAATCAATCAAAATATCACCATATTGTCATCAAAAAACACTATGGAGCGGATGTTCCTGAAATTCTTTGTTATCCGGGACCGCTCAATCAAGTGTTCATGAACATTCTGCATAATGCAATTCAGGCAATTGGCAACGAAAAAGGTGAAATTCATATTACAACAAGCTTGCAAAACGGTAATCCGAATAACGTTGTTGTAAGCATACGCGATACTGGGCGTGGTATGGATGCAGCAACACTGGGAAGAATTTTTGAGGCAGGATTCACAACAAAGAAAGATGGGATGGGTATTGGCTTAGCGATTTCTCGGGATATCGTAGAAAATAAGCATAAAGGTATGATTACCGTGAAGAGCGAGCTTGGTGTGGGCACGGAATTCCAGGTTGTCCTGCCAGTGAACGGTCCGCGCGCCTAGCGCTGTAGAGAGGCGCGTGCTGTAGAAAATAGGAACAATGCTCTAGTTTCATCTTTACAATTCTAGGACATCTATGAAAACCCCAAAACCTACTGTGCTCTATTTAGATGACCTTAAGGAACAGTTGACGAACTTTAGTGCAAATTTCTTTGATGTGTATAAAATTTACACAGCGAATACCACAATAGAGGCACGAGAGATATTGAAGCAGTATCCTATTGAAGTGATTCTGGCAGACTACAGCCTAGTTGAAGCAGGAGAAATTACGAATGGTGTAGACTTTTTCGAGTCTATTATGCCGCTGTATCCGCACCCTATTCGTATGTTGATTACGGGTCAAGGAGATAAAGAAGTTGCTGTTAATGCTATCAATAAGGGGCGTGTATTTCGGTACATTGAGAAGCCAGTTAACGACGAAGAACTGAAGATGATTATTGATGGTGCGTCTGCTCTTTTTCGAGCAGAAGAACGCTACCGCCAGCTTCTTGCAACGTTGGAAGATAAAGTGAAGGAGCGCACAGCACGATTGATGGAACTCAATGCAGAGAAAAACGAATTTTTAGGTATTGTAGCGCATGATCTCAAGAATCCATTGGCGAATATTAGAATGTTTGCTGAGCTGATTCATAGGGATGGTGAAACGCTTTCAAAGGAGGAAGTGAAAGAATATACAGGGGATATCCTTGCAGAAGCAGACCGCATGTTTACCTTGATTACAAATCTCCTTGATGTAAATAAGATCGAGCGGGGCTTCAAGGTACATCCTGTCGAGCTTGATATTGCAGGTATTGTGCAAGCTGTTGTTGAAAATTACCGTCAACGCGCTGAGCAAAAAAGGCTCCATCTGCATTTTGAACAAAGCTCTCCTAACACTCTTGTTATGGCAGATGAGGTAGCGACCATGCAGATTGTAGAAAATCTTATTTCCAATGCAGTAAAATACTCGCCAAATGGTAAGGACAAAAATATCTGGGTGCGTGTGCTGCAGGCACAGAAGGCAGTTCGTGTGGAAGTGCAAGATGAAGGTCCTGGTCTATCGGCTGAAGACAAAGAAAAGCTCTTTAAGCACTTTGCACGGCTCTCTGCACAGCCTACAGGTGGTGAGCATTCCACAGGACTAGGGCTGTCTATCGTAAAGAAAATGGTAGAAGCAATGAACGGGAAAATCTGGGTGGAGTCAGAGCAAGGAAAAGGTGCAACGTTCATTGTTGAGCTGCTAGCGGCGTAAGTGAACGACACCGTAGTGGGAGATGTAGATGCACGTAAACTATGAACGTGAATGAGTAATCTTCTACCCGTGTATCAATTGTCTAAAAGGATCAAGATACGATGTACCAAATGTGTGTGTTGGTGCTGTATGTAGCATACAAGAAAGCGAGCTATGTGCTGCTTCTCTGTGTGTCGCTGTTTTTGCTATATCCTTGGAGCGGTATATCTCAGTCACTCTTTCAAGCTCTGGAGCGAGTTAGCTGGAAGAAGAGTAGTAGAGGTATTCCTGACACAAATACTATTGTACGGGCACTTGCTGTACAGGGGAAAGCTCTCTATGTGGCAATATTTGGCGCAGGTGTATTCTCTTCTATAGACAATGGAGTGACGTGGAAGCCAGCGAGCAAAGGATTAAAAAATCTTGATATATGGTCGCTCGCAATGAAGGGGTCAGTGCTATATGCTGCGACGTCGAAGGGATTATTCTACTCGACGGACAATGCACAAACGTGGAAAAGCAGCACGGTAAGTACACAAGTGCGCTCAATTGCCTTCCTAGACAAAGCAATACTTCTTGGTTCGCTCGACAGCATTTTAGTATCTACAGATAACCAAAAGACATGGAATATTGCATATCGCGGCACAAATAACTGGTTCATCAAATCTCTTATTGTGAATAATGGAGTGATTCTTGCCGGTACATCGGGTGGTATTCTGCGGTCTCTTGATGGTGGTGTATCGTGGCGTGCTGCAAATGAGGGATTCCCCTATCCATTGGATATTTGGGCACTTGTAGTGAAC
>JANWZB010000031.1 GCA_025055035.1 Candidatus Kapaibacterium sp. | reverse complement strand
GCAGGGTTATCTGTCATCGGGCGAGCTTTGTTATATAACAGCAGAACGGTAAATTTGGTCTTGCAGGACATGATATGCACTAGTCAAGCATGTAGCCAAAATACTAAACACACTGTGAAATCCCAAGTGTGTTTTTGCAAGGGTAGTTTTTCTACGTGAAGATTTGTTTGTTGTCATTCATTTGTGGCGTAGCATTACAGATCCAAACATCCACTGTAGCCCCAGCGCACTTGAACAGTTAGTTACAAGATTACCTCCTACGACGAGGCATAGCATCTGTTTGCAAGGGCATACTTGTTCTAGTCGAGGCGGTAGTGATTGTCGCGTTCGTACTCAATCTCGGTATTTGTAGCGTAGCAATTGTTGAATATGAGAGCATAGTGGATGCCTGGTGAAGCGCTTTCAAGGAATCGCGCATGCGTTGCTCAGCAAGAAACGCATCGAGGGCAGGCTGAACATCTTTAGCACCTGCG
This sequence comes from Candidatus Kapaibacterium sp., assembly GCA_025055035.1. Classification (GTDB taxonomy): domain Bacteria; phylum Bacteroidota; class Ignavibacteria; order Kapaibacteriales; family UBA4661; genus PH2015. Next base: position 26,492 of record JANWZB010000031.1, on the reverse strand, counting down.
GATTCAGGATACTTCCGCACAAGATGCTGATACCAATAAATAGCACTATCACGCTTTTTGAGCTCTTGTTCGTAAAGCCACCCTATCGCATAACAAGCCCGCGGAGCATACTGAGACTGCGCATAACGCTCTGCAATGACTCTGTACTTCTGTAATGCTTTGGCGTACTGATTTGTCTGACGAAATCTATCAGCAGAGAGCATCATTTCTGCTATTGAGTCTAAGCTACCACGATACTCTGCGTATCCTAGTCGCACTCGTGCATCCTTACCTTGCTGGGTTGTAGGATACTGAAGGGCTAGTATCCTGAGTACTGAATCAACAAAACGGCTGCGTGCAGACTCTAAAGAATCTACGAGAGAATTTCCCCGTTGAGAAGACTTTCCTGCATGGTGCAAGCCGCGCAATGTAGCCTCTGCGTACAGATAACGCGCTCGGTTGGTGTCACTGTGAGGGCAAAAGCGTGCAGCGGCATGGTAGTACCGTTGTGCAGAGTCTATACTTCCCAAGCGTTCATGAATACGTCCTAAGCGATACATCGCAGCAGCCGCTACACGACGAGCACTATCTTGCATAGGACTATTGTAGGCAACCGTATCGGCAGAAAGAAGCTGATAAAAATACACGGAATTTACCACATGAGGCATCTCTGCTTTCCATTCACCCAATAGGCGTGCATAGAGCGAACTATAAAAATAGACAGGCAATGTCTCTACAAGCGAGCGAATGATAATCTCATGCGCTCCCTCATATTCGCCTTGCCGTAGAAGCCCTAGTGCTTGCCGATAGCGCGCCGCTGCAGGCGGCTCCTTATGGCTTAGTGTGTCCATAATGCTGAATATGCTATCTACTCCTGGCTTGTTCATCATATTCAGAAGCATTATATATTCGCCGTAAGTAAACGAGCGCCACTCTACGTAGTTCCGATTTGTTAATAATTCTGCAAATACTTCTTCTGCTTCTCTATAACGACGCAGCTGTGTCAATGCAGCCGCTCGATACAGCTCTGCTTCGTATCGTGTCAGCGGATCTGTTGAATACAGCATCACATTACCAAACTCCACAACAGCGCGTTGAAACTCATGCTTCCGATAATATAAAAGCCCAATCTCCAGCTGCCAACGCGACCTTTGCATTTGGTCATCCGCCTGAGCAATTGCACGACGGTACGGTTTGACAGCATCTTCAACGTGTCCAAAATGCAAAGCGACTTCTGCTTGAATGCGAAATGCTTCCGAGAGCGCATCATACCGATGCTGTCCCCATGCAATGTCAATTGCTCGCAGAAGCGCTTTCTCAGCTTGGGAAAACTTGACCTGCATTAGAAGAGTCTTTGCTAGGAGAAGGTGTGCGTCAGGAGAAAGGTTGCTATACGGATATGTGTCTATAAGCTCCTGACACTTCATTTGAGCATTATGCCATTCGCTCCGATAGAAGTATGCCTTTGCCATCAAAAAGAGTGTCTTGTCAACAAAGTCTGACTGGGCATGACGCGATAGTATTTTCGATCCTTTGATAAGCACCGAGTCAATCCATAAGCGCGCTCTGTCGAGCTTTTCTGGCTTTATGATGAGAGATTTTATAAACTGTGGCACTTCCCTATCATCGGGCTTTTCATCTATAATCGTTGGCTGGTCAATAATGACAATGCGGGGTGTTATGCGGTTCTGTTCATCATACAAGAAAAATTCGTCTTCGCTATCAATCATGAGCCGATGAGCATTGTAGTACGTATTGAAATATGCTAGGCTATTTCTCACAGGCTGGGAAAGGGTTGCACATGAGGAATCCATAAGTAGGAGTGCAGAGCAAACAACGGTAATATGCAGGTATGTTACAAAGCCGTTGCCCATGAGTGTACCTTGGAAAAGGAAGAAACTTGCCACTGCTCTGCTGTTGTTCTCGATTAAGATAAGCTACAAACTGCGTGATTACAAACAACAGACACATCAGAACAGCAAACAAGCGACATCGTATCATGTCAGATAGTGCAAGGAATTGAATTGAGTGTTACTATATCGAAACTAACCATCTTATGGAAAGCGCACAAACTTTGCTCTGTGGGAAAGAACTTTGCAAAGCTACACAATTTCTTTGTGAAATGAAAGTAGGAATCAATCAAGCTTCTAGATCTTCCAATAGACACTATAGAGAACAAGGAAGTAGAGCAGAAATTGATTTTTTCAGCAATTTTGTATATATTTAGGGCTTTGCAAAATTTCTTCGTACAGGCTCTCGAATACACCAAGCGAATATATCAAGCATATCATGCCCAAACCCCTAAGTATTCTTTTTGTAGCAAGTGAGATATATCCTATTGCTAAGACTGGTGGCGTAGCTGATGTCGCCTATGGTCTTCCCCTTGCATTACGCGACTTGGAGCACGATGTACGTGTTATGCTTCCAAAATACGGAGCAATTAGCGAACGAAAAAATAAAATTCATGAAATCAACCGCCTTAAAGATATTCCAATCGATGTCGGAAATGTACGCGAATTTGCAACTGTGAAGTCATCGTCGATTGTCAATACCCGCACAAAAGTACAAGCATACATGACAACAAACAAGCCGTACTTTGACTCAAAGTGGGGCTTGTACAGCGACCCGGAAACAGGCGAGGAATATCCGGACAATGATGAGCGCTTCATCTTCTTTGCGCGTTCGGTTATTCAGACATGCACCCTTCTTGGCTGGATTCCACAAGTCGTTCATCTGAATGATTGGCACACTGCACTTGTTGCAGCATATATGCGTACTCTGTACACACAACAGTTCAAAAATACCAAGATTGTTTTTACTATTCATAACATTAGCAATCAGGGCGTCTTCCCTCTTAAAACGTTCCAGAAAACAGGCTTACCCGATACTGCCCTAGAAAACCTAAAGCACAAAAATAAGATTAACTTTCTCAAGGCAGGTATTACGTACGCCGATCACATTACGACTGTTAGCAAAACATATGGTGAGCAGCTTCTTAGCGATGCAAAGCTTACTGATGGTCTCAATACTCTTCTGAGAGCACGCAAGGATTCCTACACACCGATTATCAATGGAATCGACACTACTATCTGGACACCAGAAAAAGACAAGCTCATCGTTAAACGATATACAATAGATTCGCTTGACAAAAAGGTAGAGAATAAAGAGGCACTTGTCAAAAGGTTTAATCTGCAATACAAGCCCGAAACCCCCCTCATCGCAATGGTTTCACGGCTTGTAGAGCAGAAGGGCTTTGGCCTACTGAAGGAAGCAGCTAACGCACTATTTCAGGAAGATCTCCAGCTTGTTATTCTTGGCGAAGGTGATAAAGACATTGAAGAATGGCTTCAAGCAATAGCACAACAGTACCCCCAAAAAATGGGCGTCAAAATTGGTTTTGACGAAAACCTTTCGCATCTCATGGAAGCGGGCTCAGACATGTATCTTATGCCCTCGCTATTTGAACCATGTGGACTTAACCAAATGTATTCATTCGCGTATGGCTCTGTACCGATTGTCCGAGCAACAGGCGGTTTAAAAGATACAGTGCATGAGTTCGATCCTGTTTCCCGCATTGGCAATGGCTTTATCTTCGAGGAATACAATGCTGAGGCAATGCTTGCTGCTGTTCGGCGCGCTCTAGCACTATACAAAGACAAATCTCTCTGGGTTCAAATCATAAAGAACGGCATGTCCGAAGATCATTCATGGCATAACTCCTCGCGCAAATACGAGGAAATCTATCGTAAGCTTCTCCAGCCTCAGACAAATGGCAAGGCATGAGCCCAGTTCTTGCATCTCTCTCCGCACATTTACACTATACACACACACTCGTGGTTACGTTCTATCAGCGTAGTATTTGGTGTACTGGTATCCATTTGTATCTCTTGCTCTTGGGTGTTCTTTGCCTGTGCTGTGTTTCTTGTAACGACCCGCCCGGTCCTGTAGGCTCAGGAATACTCCCAAACGACAATCTCTTTATTGCGACGCTCAACTCGGATACAGTGCCGATGCTTGCCGAATCGAGCGTAGGGCAGGTTATCCCAAAGCTCACTGATGTGCTCGCTCTACCAACCCCAACAAATCCTGCGTTTCTAGGTGCATGCACGGCACACGACATGCCGTCTTCTCAGATTATTGCTATAGCATTCTTAAGCTTTAGTCCACTCAGTGTAAGCGAAGAAGAACGACAACAACTGTATGGCGACATTCAACCCGAAGATATTCGCTCAGCGTTTCTCCTGCTAAGTCCGGGACGTTCAATTCTTGGCGATAGCATTGCCCAGTTCTCTCCTTTTCGGGTTCATACCCTCCGTCGTGCATGGTATACAGAAAACTCTCTTCACACCATTAATCTCTCCGACCCAAACCTCATAGGTTCACAAATTGGCATCTACCGCAACACGCTCTCTGATAGTCCAATTATTGACGCTTCACAAAATCTCTCGCGTAAGCTTCCGATTCCACTCACCGACAAGCAATTTATCATACGATGGCTCAAAGCCAATAGGACAACATGGCAGCATGTTGATGGCTTAGCACTTGTGCCTATTGCAGAACTTTCTCGCACAATTTATGAGCTGACCGATAATGCACGCATCGTCGTTCGTATCAAACGCCCAACCGATAGTGTAGAATCTTCTATTGTGTTCGATCAGTTTGCCCATGCGAGCATTGTGTATGCGCCACTGCCACATAACGGCTCTCATGATGCCCTTATAGTGCAGGGAGGTGCAGCACTACGGACTGTTGTATCGTTCGACCTCTCGCGTTTGCCCTCGTTTGCTGCAATTCATCGTTCAGAGCTTCGGCTTCCTGTTGACCGCAAGCGTTCAACAATTAGCAGTGCAGGACTTCCTCGCCGGATTGAACTATATGCGGAAGATAATGAAGGATTTCCTCGTGCTCTTCGTCCACTTGAGTCGCGCCGTAATGTTCTCAATCCTCCTTCCGCAACAGGGCTTTTTGACTCTACATGTTCCTGCTACATCTTCCAAGGCGTACCAACGATAGCCACAATTAGCCTCAATACTGTGATAGAAAACATCATTAAGAGTGGTGGCAAGAAGCGCCTTGTACTGCAGCTTCGTTCGGAAATTGTTACACCCCAACCAAGCGGACAACCAATTATTTCACGCGGCGAAGAGGAGCAAACACTCTCTCGAATCGTCTTTTATGGACTTCGTGAACCCGACACAACATTGCGCCCGCGCCTAACGCTCACATACTCAAGGCGCTACGCGATACCACGCTAGAGCATTGATACCCGTGAGCACCGTACTACATTCTTCGACAATAAATACTATGTTGCATTCTTGCCGCACTTACCGTACCTGTTGCCACCTCATATGCATACGAGCTGTGATCTCCGTGTTGTTAACACTTGCTACGCAAGAATCAGCTTTGTCCCAATCCTCAGGTGGCTCAAACTATAGCGTCTTTGGCTTGGGAGATCTTATTGAGAGTTACGGTGCATCATTCGATGCAGTGGGTGGAGCGTCAATTGGAGCAACATCACCTTTTGCAGTGAATCTTGCTAATCCTGCTGCATGGAATGCTCCTCGATCAACACGCTTCCAGACAGGCTTTACCTTTCGCCAATTTCGCAATACCGACCAGTCGGGCTCAAGTGCTCAAAATGGTGGATATCTGCAGGGATTTGCGTCAGTATTCTCAATCGACACCGTACGCGGAATCAGCGCAGGTTTTGGCATTATACCTAAAACTCATGTCCAATACTCCTATCGTCTAATATCGAACACCGATGATCCCAGCCAGTCTATGTCCGTAGTTTTTCGTGGCACTGGGGGTATGTCGTCTCTATATGTTGGTTCTGCTGTACAAGTCTTGCCGAATGTGCATCTGGGTGTTATGGGCGAATACAACTTTGGCAATATAGAAGCGACCGTTCAAACAGATGCTACAAGCACTCTATCTCAAAGCCGTACTATTATCACTGATGCACTGAGTGGCGTATCGGGTAAAATAGGGCTGCAATATCTCGGGATACCGAATCTAGCACTTGGTTTTGTGGCTGGAGCAGGAATACCCCTTACTATTACCCGTAATGTAACATATAAATTCTCTGGGGCACTACAAGATGAAACCTTGCTCGATACGATAACAACAGCATTCCCAACAGAACTTGCTTTTGGCATAGGATATACACTCAATCGCTTGACGTTTCTAGCTGATGTTTCTACGAAGGATTTCTCAACGTTCAGGTATCGTGCTCGGCGCGATGATGTAGTATTTCGCCCTTCTACACGCATAAGTTTGGGTGTGGCACTGGCTGGCAGTAGTGATTACACTGCATCATTTTTTGAAGCACTCGGATATAGCATTGGCTTTGGATACCACGAACAATACCTTCGGATTAGCGGAATTGGTATCAATGAAATCTATGGTTCATTCGGTCTTCAGTTACCTGTTGTTCGGCGTGTTATATTCGATGTTGCTGTTACAGGCGGGCTGCGTGGTGTTCATACACAGGGCTTGACGCAAGAACTTTTTGGACGATTCAGCTTTTCGGTCAATGTTGGTGAAATATGGTTCCAGCCGCTCTTTCGTGAGTAGTACGTCTACCAGAGTAATACTTGTGCGCTTTTCATTAGGTTTTCGTTCTTTAACCGTGTATTTTTGCGTTGCTCTCTGTTTTGCATACACTCAAGCCCTTGCTAATGAAACGGTACATACTGTCTATAGCCGTTGGTATATTGCTTACGCTTGCTCTTGGTCATCACAGCCTTCATGCCCAAGATGATAAGCTTAACCAGTTCTCTTTTGAGGATATTCCAGCAGAAGAAACCAAGCCTGCCTATTTTGCCATATCTGGCGGATTTACCGCTACATGGCTCTTCACTCGTTTGGATGACATCAATACACTAACCAGTAGCGCTCTTGGAGGAGCAGTATATTCTTCACCACTTGTTTTGCTTGGAGGCGAGGCGTTTGCGGCAATAGGAATTATTCCAAATGTGCGCGTAGGAATTATGAGCATTGGCGGCACGAATGTATTGAGAAACTCAGCATCTGGAATGCAACTTGAACGACAAGCAGAGTACAGCATAAGCATAACAGGAGCATGCTTTGATTATGCATGGACTCCACTCAAGGGATTCTCTATAATTCCTGGTATACGTGCAGGCGGAGGATTTATCAACTATGAGATAAGCCAAAGTTTAGGAGCAACGCAGAGCTATCCAATCTTCCCAATTATCTCTGCCAGTAACGCAATGCGCCGCATGAGAGCAAATATGCTGTTTGTTATGCCCAACCTTAATCTTGAGTATGCATTCACTCTTGTCTCTATGGTTCGGGTTAATGTAGGATATAATCTTTCATTCGTGCAGGACTGGCGCGTGGATAATCTTGCTACGTTATCGAATGTTTCACCGGCTATCAATGCTACTGGACTGACTGCACAAGTTGGTCTATTTGTTGGTTTGTTTAACAATTAACGGCTTGGTTCCCCTATATCACTGCATCACAAGCATGGGCTCATAGCTCAATCGGTTAGAGCAGCGGACTCATAATCCGTTGGCTGGGGGTTCAAGTCCCTCTGAGCCCACATGCTCTCCTCAAACAAATCCTGAAGAGCTCAAGGCTTTTTTGTTCTCAAGAGACAATACCAAGCTATTGACATTGCAGGTTGATAGAATCTCACACAGCATGTAGTTTGTGCCCAACGCATTGGTTTTAATGGTAGATGGTAGGTTTTCCTCAACTTAAACCATCGCTTTCCAGAAAACGATTGGAGCATTAGCCTTCAGTGTATTTTCTGCTCGCGGCAGTATGAGTCATAATACACCAAGCTCATTATATGGACCTTGCCGACTACGCAGCATGCATAGCGTATGCGTTGTCAAAGACCAACAAATTTTCTGGTACAAGGTTAGTTGCGCTGCTTGAAGTTGCTTGAATAAGACACAGACAGAGTAGGTTGCTCTTGTGGTCTACAATTCACTGTTTGTTCTTATGTGTCTTGTTGTTAAGAGTACCATGCAGAATCTTACCTCCATTGGATACGCAGCGAGGCTTTACTTTTGTTTTTACTTACTTTGCTTCCTGCATCAAAACACTTGCCTTACGCAACCTCAATATCAGGCACAGATATTCTCTACACTCCATAACGAACACATAGAAGGACTGAGAATATCCGAATGGAATAAATATAACTCTCACTGCGTCTTACTACATGCCAACAAAGTAGCAATCGAGGCTCTGTAAACGCAGAAACCTAACACGCTACATATAACACTTCCACTCCCTAATAGCTCCAGTATTACCGCTGCAACTTACCCGACATAATCCATTCGCGCCAAATGCATACTGTACTATAAGTTCATCAGAGAGCAACCATACTATAGAGCCACAAAGCTTGCCTGTTGTATATCGCGGAGTGGCCGCAGGCGAGCAAGAATCTATCATCAGTCTGTGCTGTACACCAGAGGAAATCTTTGGGATTCTCACAGCACATGGTCGAACTTATAACTTGGTAAAAATTCCTGAAGACTTTTCTGTTCTCAAGAACATCTATGCTATCATTTGAGGAAAATACTTTTGCACTCAATAATCAAACATTGCAATGTACTCATATGAAGTTCAAGTTGTTGCACACGAGCTAGGTCATAATTTTGGTTCCCCTCATACACATAGTTGTCTTTGGCCTGGTGGTGCAATTGACAGCTGCGCAGAATCAGAGGACGGAGTGTGTTTTAAAAATTCGAGACCAAGAATTGGAACAATCATGAGCTATTGCAATTCAAGAGGGGGCAGCATAGAAATGCGCTTTCATCCCTGGTGTAACCGGCTTATGCGAGCAATGGCGGAAAAAGCCCTTTGTATCGGTAACCAGATACTACCTGCTATATACACCCTGACTGGAAATGTGTATCTAGAGAATGGAACACCAGCTTCTAACATCGAGCTTACTATTTATACAAATAACTCCAGCGAACCAATAGTACCTATCAGAACTGTCCGCACAGATGCTCACGGCAAATATACCGTTGCAGGACTATCTACAGGCAAATACAAAATTCAACTACCACCGTCTTTTGCTTTTTCACCAATGACCGATGGAGCTCCAGCATCAGTGATAATAGCAGGAAGCGACGTTGTGAACAATATTACTATTACACGTTCCTATACAGTATTAGTGAGAACAACAAACTCATCGCCTCACTGGATACAAGTTATGGGCAACCGTATAGCAGCGACGTTTTCTCAGCTTATTAGAATCAGCTTATTAGAAATGGTGAAGGGAATTTAAACTTGCCTAATGGTGATTATTCTATTATTCCCACTGAACCCGGAATGATCTTTACACCGCCCATACAGCGTATTACAGTTAACGGAATGAATGTTTCTGTACCAGCGTTCTCCGTTACACCAGCTCCTCAGCGCTTTGCTATTACGGGTAGAGTAAGAGACCGCAAAGGTAACGGTCTTGAAGACATCACAATTACAGTAAAAAGCAGCAGTACCCAGAATACAACTATCACCGACCGTAATGGTGCTTACATAGTGAATAATCTACCGCCAGGAAAGTACGAAGTCCGTGCTTCATCTCCTCAGTATAGTTTCCCTTCGTACTGGACGTATGACATTACCACCACGGATGGATGGCATGGTGATTTCGTAGCATCTTCTATAGCCTCCATTCAACAACCTCGCATTGCTTCTATCCAAATACGCCCATCTCAAGTCATATTCCCTCCACTCCAATCAGGACTCGTATCATCTATGCCTATCGAGTTCACTGCATCTACTAGCAACTCGCAGTTACTTCATATTGAAGCTAGAATTGAATCTACTAATAACACACCTCCTCAGATCTTCAGCATTGATGGCAGGTTCACTTCATTTACTCTACGGCCAGGAGAAAAATATACGCTGTGGATGCAGTTTGCTCCTAGTACTTCCGGACAATTCACCGCCAACCTTATTGCATTGATGCGGAAAGTAAAAGGCAGCTAGCAAGTATTCCTATTAGCGCCACAGGAGTTCCAAGACTACCCGCGCCAGAACTCCTTGCTCCAGCAAATAATAGCGAAGTTTCTAGTCGCACTGTAAATTTTTCATGGAGCGCTATTGCTAACGCAGAAGCATATCGCCTAGTGGTGAGCAATTCGAGAGAAACAAGCTATGCTCCAGGTGTGGCAAATATTAGTTTGTGGTTGCTTGACACTGTAACTTCTAGAACAAGTATAAGCTTGACATTACCTCAAAACATCACAAGATTCTTCTGGCGTGTTCAAGCCCGTAATTCTACAGGGAACGGTATGTTCTCTAATGAATTCACATTTCAAGTTTCACCTGATACTGTTCGTACTGCACAAAATTTGCTTAGACTTACCAATGTCAACTTGCAGTCTTATCAGGCAGTATGGCAGCTTGACCGCATAACACCACGCGACAGCGGCTTTGTGCATGGTACAAACCTTTTCCTTCATCGCGCCAAAGCAACAGCTCTACGATTACCTAGTGGGCAACCACGAGGACAAGTTTCTCAAGTCGCCGTATGGTTTGCCTACAGACGCCCTGGGCTAACAAACCAAACCTACCGTATCGAGATCTATTCAGGAACAGCACAAACCGGACCACAGAATTTACTATCATCGCGCACATACATTCTTGCCGGGGTTGCTGCAAGGAACACTGATATCGTAAATATTCCACTACCTGTAATCCCAACACTGCATACATTCATACCACCAGTAAATGTTGGAGAATCATTCTTTGTAGCTATAAACTTCGGTCAGTATAGCACTTCTTCTATTAGCGATGCTGCTATTGCTGCAAGCGACCTTGTTGGTCGGCGTGTTGCAGAAGATTGGGAAATGCATGCTGATGGTCGTTAGTTCAACATTTCTGATGCATGGTTTCCGCCAGCTGCACCAAATGGTTGGAATATGTGGATTGCTGCTGATATACTATCCAATATCACCTCTGTTCGCTATGAACAAGGAACTCCATTACAACTAGCATATTTCCCCCATCCATGTAGTGATGAGGTAACTATTCAGTATAGTGTTACAGAATTGCCGCAAGTTCGGTTGGAACTACTTTCCGTTTTAGGCACACACCTAATGACTCTTGTTGAAGAGCAACAGTATCCAGGAGATTACGTTATTCCAGTAGATGTTCGCCATTTACCGAGCGGTCAGTACTTCCTGCGTTTGTATATGAATGGGGAATTAATAGGCAAACCACTTCAAGTTATACGCTAATTTTTCTCTTGCACCCAAAAGTCACATCTGCATCTAGTTTTGTGCCTATCAGGTTAGTTGAAATGAACGATTTCGTGCACTGCATGTAGAGTACAGATAGTTTTTTATATATCAATTTATCCCCTTTCCCCTATAGACCACCGACGAATTCCGCAATTCGTCGAAGCACCTCTAGCAACCCAGCTTAACTCGCAATAACTTTGCGTGTGAATATAAGTACTTTTCCCACACTATGCCACACGCACCATGCCTTACAGATTTATCATCCCTGTACTTGTCCTTTTTTATGTCTCTCGCCCTTTCACTACGCTGTCACAACAGCACTCTCCAAACCCTCAAAAACGTACTATTGCAGGGGTAGTCGTCAATGACCGTGGTGATAGCGTCAGCTTTGTTAGCATCAAGGTACATGGAACGAAGCTAGGAGCAATTTCGGATACAAAAGGTATGTTCGCTATAACGCTTGAATCCCAAAACACTGTAACACTTACAGTACGACACCTTTCCTACGAGTTTTACGAACAAACGTTTGCGCTTGAGAGTGATACTACATTTGTAACAGTTCAGCTTTTGAGCAAGGTAGTTACTCTCAAAGGTGCAAATGTTTCAGCAAGCGCATTTAGCTCTGGCGAAGCTGAAGGCGTAACACTTAAGCCGCTAGAAGTCGTTACTACACCTGGCGCAGCGGCAGATATTTTTCGCACGTTGCAAACCTTCCCAGGTGTTGCTTCTCCTGATGAAGGCTCAATGCTGATTGTACGTGGTGGCAATCCAAACGAAACTATTACGCTAATCGACCAAGCAAGTGTTGCCGCTCCGTACCGTGCTCAAGCTCCCAATGGCGGCACATTTGGGTTTATTCCACCGTTTTTTGTGAGCGGTACATTCTTCTCCAGCGGCGGTATGCCCGCACGCTATGGCAATGCTCTTTCGGGCGTTGTTGCGCTAGAAAGCCTTGGTATGCCTGCTGGAACACAAATCAATGCTTCACTCTCCACTGGTGGCGCATCACTCGGGGCAGCAACTGAACTTGCTCCGGGTGTGCTTGGTATGCGCATTTCAGGCAATTACACAAATACTGATCTTCTCTTTCGCCTGAACGGCACGCGTGAGCTCTTCACACAACCCCCAGTAGCCTATGATGCAAATCTTGCACTCCTTTGGCGGTATTCTTCGACTGGCAAAATCAAAATTTTTTCCTTTGCCTCGCAAAATGGCTTGGAGACACTCTTTGGATTCGGTTCGGAAGCTGAACGCTTTCAAACTGCACAAACTAATGGTATTGTAAATCTGCAAATCACTGATGTCTTCGATGGATGGCTAACAAAATTGAGTCTTTCAGGAAATATTGTCCGACTACGAATTGCGCAAAATGCTTTCAGTATGCACTCGGACCTGCTTAATCTCAAAAGTCGCACTGATATTGAAAAAGACCTTAGTGACTGGGTCCGTGTACTAACGGGTACAGAAGTTGAATACGACGACCTCACGAGCGGGAAAAGCCTTATGCAGAATAGTACGATTCTTGATACGTTCATAGCGCGTCAGGACGCCGTACGCATCGGAGGATATGCAGAAGTAGAGTGGAAAGTAACACGTAATATTGTAGCAGGTTTAGGCATGCGCACCGACATACAAACAAATGCTGCGCGCATAGTTTCATTGAGAGCAATCCGACCAACTTTCGACCCGCGTATATCGCTCAAATATGTAATATCGCCAGAGTTTAATGTGCGCGCTGCATGGGGAATCTTTCACCAATATGCCCGCCCTGACCAACTCGATACCACAATGGGTGGAAATCCCTCGTTAGAAGCACAACAAGCAACTCACACTATCCTCGGCTCAGAGTATCAAAGTGGTGAGACACACCTTCGCTTTGAAGCGTACAACAAAATGTATGCACATCTCATACTTCCAAGTAAAGATGGTTTTTCTCTTACGAACAGCGGCTATGGATACGCGCGTGGGGTGGACTTCTTCGCCAAGCATGGAGAATACCTAAAAACCGACGTGAACGGATGGATATCATACTCGCTCTTGGAAACAAAACGCCTACAGGCACGAAGAACAGCAAGTACAATTCTGTACGAAGAAGGTGCAACGCCCTTCGACATACGCCATAATATTGTCATTGTCGGTAAAGCGCGAGTGTGGGAAGGTCTGAGCTTTGGTATAGCAGTACGATACTCCAGCGGGCGTGCTATTACGACGATTGTGGGTGGCGTGCAACGAAACCAAGGTAGATTCTCATGGTATGAACCAATTGATGGACCGATTGGCTCAGAGCGTCTTCCTGACCAAATGCGCCTCGATATAGACGTTTCCTATTTCTTACCCATTGCCAACAATGCTTTTATTGTACTATTCGCTTCACTTTCGAACGCGACTGGACGTCCTAATATACTTGGTTATACATATTCCGCTGATTATTCGCACCGCGAACCCAATATTAGTCTGAATCGGCAGTTCATCTTTGCCGGTGCAACAGCAACTGTGCGCTTGTAAACATGGAATACAGAACACAACAGCAATATTATGTTATCTTTTCACTGTTGCACAGTAAAGATTTGCTGTATCCTGAACTATGGAGAAGTATCTACTACCTCATCTTTTCTCTGGAAGGAGCGTTGTCTATGCGTACTTTTCTCGCAACCTATACACTCTTCTTAGCATTAGGAAGCACTTACACTTGTGCACAGAGTGATGAAAAGCTTATGAAGGCAAAAGAACTCGCACAAAAAGCTGCCATTGCAGGCGATGTTACTAAACTGAACATTGCTCTTGAACATGCAGAAGAAGCAGCAAAGCAGTCCTCACACAGAGCCAACGCTCTATACTATTGTGGGTTTATACGGTATCACCTATGCATGCTACCTAGCGAGAAAGACGCTCGCGAACGCCACACAGACGAAGGAATTGCGGCACTAGAAGAAGCTATCTCGCTGGAACCAAACTTTGCTGACGCGCACGCACTGTTAGGCAGTCTATATGGCGTCAAAGCTGGTTTGGGCATGATAAACGGTATCAAATATGGTTCTAAGTCTACATCTTCTATGGAACGTGCTCTCGCGCTTGTGCCGAACAACCCACGTGTACTTATTTTGCACGGTATTAGCTTGTACTACACACCAGCAATGTGGGGAGGTAACAAAGAAAAAGCTCTCATGGTTTTACAAAAAGCCTGTGAACTCGCTGAGCAAGGCGCATGCATACCAGAAAAACCTTTTTCTCCTGACTGGGGACACGCCGAAGCTTTTGCATGGAAAGGTGCTATATTTGCAGGCATGGGAGACAGCGAGTACGCTAAAGCTGCCTATGAGCGCGCATTGCAGATAGCGCCAGATTATGCTTGGGTTAAGCATATACTCGTACCTAAATTAGGTGCGAAGTAGCAAAAACGACAAAAGCAAAAACTACAGCACGGTCTCCACAAAAGTCGTACATTGTCGCGATGATTTATCCAACTATTATGTTTCCACCTCAAGGTATGACGACTCGACAGTTTATATTACTATGGATTGTTTTAATGTTGTATGCAGGGATACAGGCATTGTTTATCGCAAAAGAAACATCCATCGTGTTTGTCTGGGTACTCATGCATAACTTGTTCGTTGAACACATCCGCTTTGCTAGTATCTATGGCATTGTGCACTTATCATGGCGACATAAAGACAGCTGGCGCATGGCACAACACGTTACGATATATGCGGCTTGGGTATTTGCAACTTCTTTACTTCTTATCGGCGCAGAGCTTGGCATAGTGATGCTTTGGAAGCAAGAAATGGCTTTTCAGAACATCTGGGACAGCAAACACTGGATTTTTCTGCAACATCTTCTAGAAAATTTACTCATCATTGTAGTGTCTATCGTAGTACAGTATAGACGCGAACTTATAGAGCGCGAAGAACGCGAGCGTACGTTACACTACCTTAACACCCAGATGGAGCTTGCTACACTTCGTGCGCAACTCAATCCACACTTTTTGTTCAATGCGTTAAATGTGATTAACGCTCTTATCCAGGCAAATCCCGACGAAGCGCGACGTGTTTTACAAATGGTATCCGACTTACTACGCTACGCTTTGCAGAGCAACAAACGAGAGACAGTACTGTTATACGAGGAACTAAGCTTTGTAAGAAAATATCTTGCTATCGAACATGCCCGGTTTGGAAAGCGCCTTGAATACTGCATCGAAGCTGATGAGTCGCTGCTGCACATGCCTATTCCGCCTATGATTATCCAGCCACTCGTCGAAAACGCTATCAAACATGGTATTTCTCCAAAAACCACTGGAGGCAAGGTGTATATTAGCGTTATACCTGAACCTACAGGCAAAGGAATTGTGATACAGGTAGTAGATAATGGGGTTGGGATACGTAATACTCCGCTCCAGCACCCCCTAGCACAGCAGTATCTTGACTCAACAGGAATTGGGCTAGCAAATACAGCAGCACGATTGCAGAAGCTCTTTGGCTCAGCATCAGCCCTCAATATTCATGGGAACAATGCTGAAGGTGGTGTTACCGTGCAACTGTTGATACCGTCAAAACTACACACATGAAACATTTGCTGATTGTGTATGAACATGCTGCGCGTCATTATTGCCGATGATGAGATGCCTGCACGTATGCTACTCCGCGAGTATTTGAGCAGTATGCCGCAAGTTCTTTTAGTCGGTGAAGCAGAAAACGGGTACGAAGCTGTGAAACTTATCAACGCAACACAGCCCGATGCAATTATCTTGGACATACAAATGCCTGAACTTACGGGATTTGAAGTTCTCGAGCAGGTTCAGAACATTCCTCATGTTATCTTTTCAACTGCATTTAGCGAATTTGCCGTGCAAGCATTCGAGGAAAATGCTGTGGACTATTTGCTTAAGCCCTATAGTAAAGAACGTTTGCATAGAGCAATGCTGAGATTGTACGAACGATACCACACCTCTGAAGCATCAAACTATCATCCCAGTATAGAATCACTTGCTCGTTTGCTTACTATCACCCCACTACATCAGCAATCACCTGCATCTTCCGAAGACACCCAGCTCTCTCGTATTATGGTACGCAGTGGTAATCGCATTATTCCGCTATCACCTGAAGATATCATATGGATAGAGGCAGCACAAGACTATGCACTGTTGCATACTGTGAAAGGAAAATTTACATCTGCCGTAGGCATCGGGTTGCTGGAGAAACGCCTTAACAAAAGAATATTTATGCGGGTTCATCGCTCAGCAATTGTTAACTTACAGCATATCCACCACGGAGAAACTGACACCCACGGCAATCTTACTATCCACATGACTAATGGTACAAAAGTGCGCGTAAGCCGCTCTTACAGTTCTTCTGTGCGCAGCTTAATTATGTAATAGCGCGCGGAGTATTAGGCATGAGCATGGCAAATACTTGATACATGTACCCATCCACAAAATAAAAAAGCCCTGCACCAGAGAAAACCATGGCAAGGCTTAGCATGTAGTTTTATAGTTTGAGATTAGTGTGCAGCTTTTGGCTGTTATTCAGCAGGAGCTTCTACAGCCTCTTGCTTTTGAGACTCCAAAGCTGCTACCTTCTTCTTGCTGAGTGTATTTTGGCGCTTCTGTGCTTTACGCTCAAGGCGCTTGAGAACAATTTCTTTGTGCTGCTGAAGCGCTTGTGCTATTTCCTCGGCAGACTTTCCCTTGCGCTCTAGGTGCAGCTGCAATAGCACACCCTGATAGCTTAGAATAGCACGAGCCATAGCAGTTGGTTGTGCTCCAGTTTTTAGCCAGTAGAGCGCACGCTCATTATTTAGTGTAATTTTTGAGGGGAATGTCATTGGGTTATACTGACCAAGCTTCTCCAAGAATGCACCATCGCGAGTTTTACGGCTGTTCATTGCCACGATGTCGTACACAGGAGCTTTCTTGCGACCCCGACGACGAAGACGTATTTTAACCATGTTCCGGAGAGGTTAAGAGTGAAACAATCTTGAAACTATCTTAACGTTTTCGCCTGTGCTCTAAGGTGCTTCTTGTAGCACTACACAGACTGGGAACGATTTCAAGAACAACTTAAGATTAGTATCCAACAACCTAAGAATTCAAGGCTTCATAGGGCTAGCTATCGGCGCAAGCGCCCATGTGGCTGCATCATTCCCACCGGCGCTACCCCTGCCTGATTCATAAGGTTTTGCAGAGCTTTCATATTTCCACCAGCTTTTGTCATTTGCTTCATGATTTTCTGCATATCTTCAAACTGCTTCAGCACACGGTTAACATCTTGAATGCTGGTGCCACTGCCTTGTGCGATGCGCTTGCGACGCGAACCATTAATGATTTTAGGTTGTCGTCGCTCTTGCTTTGTCATGGAGTAAATAATAGCCTCAACGCGTACAAGCGCCTTTTCATCAATCTGTACATTACGTAATGCTTTATCCATACCGGGCAGCATACCCAGCAAGTCGCGCAGAGATCCCATTTTCTTCATATGCTGAATCTGCTCAAGGAAGTCCTCAAAGTTGAAGTCATTTTTCAGAATTTTCTGTTCAAGCTTCTTCGCTTGTTCCTCATCAAACTCAGCTTGGGCGCGCTCGACAAGGGTAAGAATATCACCCATACCCAGAATCCTAGAGGCGATTCGGTCAGGGTAAAATGGCTCGAGATTGTCAAGCTTCTCACCCGTACTAATGAACTTAATAGGCTTCTGTACAACCGCGCGAATTGAAAGTGCTGCTCCCCCACGTGTGTCGCCGTCCATCTTTGTGAGCACAACACCCGTGAATGCGAGACGGTCGTGAAATGCTTTTGCAGTGTGTACAGCATCTTGCCCTGTCATCGAATCGCATACGAACAGGATTTCGTGCGGCTTCACAGCAGTTTTAATATTCTCTGCTTCTTGCATCATTTCTTCGTCTATGCTTAAGCGACCAGCAGTATCGATAATTACAACGTCGCGAGCATAGCGTTTTGCATATTCTACCGCCTCTTTTGCTATGCTGACAGGACTGCTACTTTCCTGCGTGTACACAGGAATGGTAACTTGTTGCGCTAGAAGCTTCAGCTGCTCTATGGCTGCCGGACGATAGACGTCTGCAGCCACAAGAAGAGGCTGCTTTCCTTGCTTTTTCAGGTGTTTTGCTAGCTTGCCACAAAACGTCGTCTTTCCAGAACCCTGCAGTCCTGCTACCACAATAACAGTTGGCGGCTGAGGAGACATAACCAAAGCAGCACGAGTGCTCCCCATAAGCAATACCATCTCGTCATACATAATCTTGACGATAAGCTGCCCCGGAGTGATTCTCCCTTGTACTTCCTGTCCAAGCGCCTTTGTGCGTACATCGTCAATAAATTGTTTTGCGACATGAAAATTCACGTCCGCATCAAGCAGAGCATCGCGAATTTCCTGAAGCGCTTCACTGATGTTTGACTCTGTAATTTTTGCTTGACCACGAATACGCTTTATCGCTTGCTCAAGTCGTGCTTGTATGTTTTCGAACATAGAACACTCTATCCTATCAAACGGAGCTTGTACGAAGTAATAAAGACTACAAATCTACAAATTTATCTTGGCACAACCAAACTTGCTCTGATCTATGCAAGAGCAAGAATAAGCTCTACATTCGTTTTTTATTTTATTCCTTTTCATCACTCAGAATATCATACTGCTGCATCTCTTTGCTCTCCTCGCGTGGAAGCGCCTTGTATTTTAATCGCTGGTGCCCTGTTCCTAGAAGATTTTTCACAAACGATTCACAAATCAAGGCTATTTCCTTCATAGTCAAGTCACATTCTTCAAGTTGTTTGTCTGCCAGACGTTCCTGCACAATTGCATCAATAGCTTTTTCAAGCTCACTGCGATCATTGGTGTCTACAACATGCGAAATAGCCTCTGCTGCATCTGCAAGCATTACGATACCTGTTTCTTTACTATTGGGACGCGGTCCTGGATAGCGGAAGTCATGTTCTTCAACATTTGTATCTTCTTCCAGCGAACTCTTTGCCGCCGCTTCATCGAGAGCTTTAACGTAGAAGTACCGAATAAGCATAGTTCCATGATGCATTGGAATAAAATCTATAATGCGCTGCGGCAGCTTGTAGTGCTGCGCTAGCGCTATACCTTCCTGTATGTGTTGGCGAATAATGGCGGCACTTTTATACGGCGAAATTTTATCATGCTTATTTGCAATATTGATTTGGTTCTCCACGAAATACTCTGCTTTCCGCACCTTGCCAATATCATGAAATAATGCACCAACCTTTACAAGAATCGAATTCGCACTGATGGCTAATGCCGCACTTTCGGCAAGACGTGCTACCATGAGTGTGTGCTGGTATGTGCCTGGTGCTTTCTCGTTCAGTTCCACAAGTAGTGGGTGATTCAAATTGTCATACTCTAGTAGCAATAGATCTGAGGTAATGTTGAACATGCGCTCAAGCAGATAGAGTACACCAAATGTTACTAAAGGACTTAACACAGCACTGATTGCAGCAAATGCAAGTTGTAATCCAAAATCCTCTAATGCTCTCCCATATTGAAGAGCAAAGACCGCTGCCGATAATGTGTACCCTATCATAATGAATCCAATGCTCTGGAAAAGCTGCGTGCGACTTCGCAAGTCGCGTACAGTGTAGCCAGCGAACGTTCCCGCTAATACCATCGACAGACCAATTTCATAATCATATCCGCGAATTGCTGCAACAAGAAACGCAAGAGCCATTGTCATCATTGCTGTTGTACGCGAATCATACACAATTGCTATTAGCATGGCAGTAGCAGGAATCATCACAAAGTATTGAAGTGGAAGATGTGTTGGGAGAACATTTATTCCCCACGCTAACAGTCCCGAAATAAGAAAAGGAACACTAAGTCCAACAAGCTGAGCATTGTCGTAGAACAAGCGCCTGCGCATAATGTACAAATACACTAGAAACGTTGAATAGATAAGCGTTGCATGAAGAAGGTTTGCCGTAAATGCCGTGAGTGCTTGATACTCACTGTAGTGCATCGAACGTGTGTATTCCGATGAGCGAAGCTTGTTAAGCGTCAGTGGCGATATAATTTCTCCTTTAGCGATAATTGTTTCCCCACGACGCACGATACCTAGTGTCTTCGGTACAGATTCAGCAGCAAGCTTTTGAGCTTCTTGCGTGTAGGCAAGTGAAAATGAAAGATTTGGGCGAGCAAGTACAGAGAACATATCTACTGCAAGCGCACGCTCAACCTCATCAAATCCTTGCTGCATCATTTGATCAAATGCTGCCTTGTACATTGCAGAATCATAGAGATATTTGGTTGGCAACACTTCTTCAGCTACTGCCGAGCGGCGTATTACTATTTCGGGAGTGCTAATTGAAGCGCAGGGAATATCAATAAACCCCTGACGATACACTGATGCTTGAAAGCTAGAACATCGCTGGACAACATGCTTCAGCTTTTGCGCGCGACGAGTTTCAGGCACTGCAAATAATTGTGCAAGAGTTTCTGCTGAACATCCTGTTACACGCTGTATTTCCGATGGATCAAGGAAATTGCTCTGAGCAACTAATTGCTCCATACTCCGTATTGCATCGAGCACAGATTCGCTTGCCCCTGCAACTACAAATACAGGTAGCGTCTGCTCAATAGCACGGCGCACCTCGCTCTCATACTGCGCCTTTGGCTTGTAAATTGGGAAATTCGTTTCGGCAATTACCGACTCACGCTGCCATTCAGTGCCAACATTCACTTGCTGATACACACTGCGTGCCAGAGGAAATAGTAGTGCCAAGCAGCAAACAGTCGCACTGATAATTGCAATGCGCACACTACGCATGTATCGCCAGCCTTCCCCGCTTGCTGAACGGTCTTCCTCAATCTCTTTTTCAAGCTCGGTTTCTACTTTTTCGAAAAGTGTTTGCTCACTTCGCGCCATGTTTTTTGTTCTTCGAACAATAAGGATATAGCAAGATGTAGCAGCTTGATAATAACATACGATGCTAACATAGTAAATATCATGGAAAATCAAAGTATCTTAGCCTTACTCCTACGACAATTCTATATTCATCATGCATTTTACAGTAAAAAAATGTAGATTTGCACTCCTCTAACCCTTAATTTGTGAACAGCTGTAACTCATTCTATGTCATCAACAAGAACAGCATTAGTCTGTGGCGCTGGTGGCTTCATAGGAAGTCACCTAGTACGCTCCCTCAAATGCGAGGGATTCTGGGTACGCGGTGTAGACTTGAAGTACCCTGAGTTTTCCGAAACTGCTGCCGATGAATTTATCATTGGCGATTTGCGTGACCAAGCAATATGCCGCGACGTTGTAGATATGCCGTTCGACGAAGTATATCAACTTGCCGCTGACATGGGTGGAGCAGGGTACATTTTCACTGGGGAACACGACGCGGACGTCATGCACAACTCAGCAATGATTAATCTTAATATACTGGATTTGGCACATAAGCAGAGTGTTAAAAAAATCTTTTACTCATCATCTGCTTGTATGTACCCTGCCTATAACCAAGAAGATCCAGAAAATCCCAAATGTTCTGAGGATTCCGCCTATCCAGCAGCGCCAGACAGCGAGTACGGATGGGAAAAGCTGTTCAGCGAGCGTTTGTACCTTGCATACCAGCGCAATTACGGTGTGAACGTTAGGATAGCACGCTACCATAATATCTTTGGTCCTGAGAGCACATGGCGAGGTGGACGAGAAAAAGCTCCGGCAGCAATGTGCCGTAAGGTCGCCGAAGCACCTGATGGTGGAACTATTGAGGTATGGGGTGATGGTAAACAAACACGCTCGTTTCTCTATATCGACGAGTGCTTGGAAGCCATGCGACGTTTCATGGATTCAGACTTCTCGGGTCCTCTTAATATCGGTTCAGAAGAAATGATTTCTATTAACAGTCTTGCGGAAATGGTCATTTCCATTTCAGGTAAATCCCTCACCATTAGAAATATTCCAGGTCCGACAGGAGTGCGTGGACGCAATTCTGATAATACTCTCATTCGCCAAAAGCTTGGCTGGTCTCCCCAACAACCTCTGCGAGTTGGTATGGAAAAAACATATTGGTGGATACATGCTCAAGTTCAAGCGTATAACGCTGTCGAAGCATAACAAAGCGGTTGTATACCCTAATTTCGACAGACATAGATAGTGCGTTTGTGATAAAATGTCCATGTGTACTAATCTTTTCTTTATTGTATCAAGCCTACCTTTCTTACCTCTTACAGCTAGCCTATTAAGGGCACTCCTCAGCATTTTTCTGCAACCCGTAACTTAGCACTTCTGGCACGTGGATTGATGCTAATTTCTTCAGCGCGAGGAACAAGAGGCTTCTTTGTAAGAATTCTTACTTGTGGCTCTGCAAACTTCGGTGTAGTAGCGTCTGCAGTGTGGCAAGAACCTAAACTCAGAGGCTGTGTAGAGCCAGAAAGAGTTCTTTGTTTTGCTAAATCTTGAAAGACTCGCTTGACAACTCGGTCTTCGAGTGAGTGATATGTCAGTACAACAATACGTCCTCCACGCACCAGACGAGGCACAATCCCATAGAGCGTTTGCTCTAAGACCTCCAGCTCATTATTTACAGCGATACGTAAAGCCTGAAACACACGCGACAGCGTTTGCTGCAGCTTATGCTGTGGAACACAGCTTTCAATAATTGCTCGAAGGTCAAACGTAGAAACAACCGGAGCGACACGGCGGACTTCGACAATCCGCCGTGCTATCACCTTCGCTAATGGTTCTTCACCATATTTGCGAAGAATGTGCTCCAGGTCTCCTTGTTTCGTTGTGGCAATAAGCTCTGACGCGGGAGGCTTATCACGTGAACCAAATCGCATATCGAGGTGGGAGTTCACGCGATAGCTTAGTCCGATGCCTCCAGTGTCAAGCTGACGGGAAGATACCCCAAGGTCAAGCAGTATCCCCCAAAAATCCTGCGCCTGGGGCTTCCCGTCCCTTTTTATGCTGCATGCACAAAGGAAGGATGAGTGACATATCGTGATGCGTGGTGATGAAGCTTGCATTTCATCTCGGAAGCGCTCTCGAGCATGTTCTATTGCTTCTTTATCCTCGTCAAATGCTATAAGATGTCCAACAGGGCTGAGACGTCGCAGTATTTCTGCTGCATGCCCCCCTCCTCCTAAAGTACCATCAATATAGGTACCATCAGGATTCGTAACGAGCCAATCACAAGCTTCTTGAAGCATTACAGGGACATGGTAGTCTCCGGAAGCATTTGATGCAGTATATATCCCTTTTTCACTCATGTATAATGCGGAAAGCTGTTCAGTGTACCTTATACACCCATCACTTTTGCTGCCACATCTTCGTATGATTCAGGCTGCCCATGTAAGTAGTTATCAAACTCTTCTGGTCGCCAGAATTCTATATGGTCTATCATACCAACAATCGTTACCTTCGACTCAATACCAGCAAATTCGCGCAAGCGCTTAGGAAGAGAAATGCGCTGCTGAGCATCCATTTCTACTTCCTCGCTCCATGATAAAATCATGCGCAGGAAAAATCTATCGCGCTCGTTGTATTGATTGAGTGTAGCAAACTTTTCTTCATATTTCCTCCACTCATTCATTGGGTATGCTAGAATACATCTATCCACACCACGCGTGAGCACAAACGTATCGGCTGATTCCGGCTGAAGATACTTTCGCATCTTCGTCGGAACGTTAACGCGACCCTTATCGTCAATCGAGTATGTCTCTTGACCTTTGAAAAAGCTCACAGCCTGTTGTACAAGCAAGATCTTTGAGATTACTGCTAATAGCTTTTTAGCCCTTTGCACTCTCTCGGCAAGCTTACTAAAATCTCTCCCACTTTCACCCACCTCATGCTAAAGAATGGCTGCAAAACAACAAAAAATGCCCTATTCAGGGCAATTTTTTTCATACGCATCCTCAGACGAAAGGCTTCTTATAGAGGAAAATGCCTTTTTTTGCTCAAAAATGGCACTTTGAAACCCCTATATTGTAATTATTTTTTGTTCACAAAACATTCGTCCGCAAAATTTAGGAAAATCTTCTTAGCTATTATAACGCTTCGCAAAGAATATGAATATTTGTTCAACACAATATAACCTTAGTACATAATACTGAAAATATTTTCACAACCTGACCCTGTTTGTTGTTTGTAAGTCATTATGCGTAACATATGCTGCGTGCATATACCAAGCGATTTTCCTTGCTTTTCCCGACGATTCGTCTATATTTGGAGCATAAGTGGCTTTTTTCAAACGTTTTGATGCTCCTAAGCAAGCATGCTGGGCTACCGTTTCACAAAGTTTACCCCAACAGCTTCGCACAGCACTGCAAGCTTCGATACCCTCTTTGCCTTGCTAATGCAACTTCTCGTCTACACTTCAGGCGATTTTGCTGAAGCAATGAGTTGGCTCAACCATCTAGACCGCCAGTATGGCTTAACAACCGATGAGTACGGTATGGGAGATTTTTTGCGGGATTTGAAAGAACGTGGCTATATTGATGAAGCAGAACCACACAGTGGAATATTTCACATCACAGCAAAGTCTGAACAGACCATTCGTCGCCGCTCGCTCGAAGAAATTTTCGGTAAGCTTAAAAAGTCCCGCACAGGCAATCATCACATTCCTCTTTCTGGTATTGGCGATGAGCCTACTACAGACCGACGAGAATTTCAATTTGGAGATCTAGTTGAGCAAATCTCGATAACAGATTCTTTACGCAATGCGCAAATCCATCATGGTATTAGCGACTTCTTGCTCACAGAAGATGACCTAGAAGTGATAGAGCATGAGTACAAAACACAGACTTCCACTGTTCTCATGATTGATATTTCGCACTCGATGATTCTGTACGGTGAAGACCGTATTACCCCTGCAAAAAAAGTCGCAATGGCGCTTGCAGAACTTATCACAACCCGCTATCCAAAAGACACTCTGGACATTCTTGTTTTCGGAAATGACGCTTGGCAAGTGGAAATTAAAGACTTGCCATACCTACAAGTAGGACCGTATCATACAAATACTGTTGCTGGCATAGAACTTGCTATGGACCTACTACGACGCCGAAAAAATACGAACAAGCAAATCTTTATGATTACTGATGGCAAGCCTACTTGTCTCAAAGAAGGAGCAAAGTACTATAAAAACAGTTTCGGACTCGACCGAAAAATCGTCAACAAGACTCTCAACCTCGCGGCACAGTGCAGACGCCTCAACATACCTATTACGACATTCATGGTTGCTCGCGATCCGTACCTACAGCAATTTGTCCGAGAGTTTACAAAGGCAAACAATGGTCGCGCGTTTTACAGCAATCTGCAAGGTCTAGGAAGTTACGTATTTGAGGATTATGTCCGAAATCGCCGAAAAACTCTGCGATAACACTGCTATACTGCTTTATCCTTGCAGATTGATTCACTTTTGTACAAGTCTATGGCTTCAGAACCCAAACCAAGTGCTGAAATACAGGCACTCGTGATGAACCTTTGGAACGTTCTTCGGGATGTATCACAAGCTCACGCAGCATCCCAGTCTATCATAACAACTTTCGAACAGCGCTGCAAAAGTTTGCAAGAACAGCTCCAAGAGGAACAAGAACGCAACAGCAAGCTTCAAGCTTACATCGAGAACCTTCAGAACGAGCATAAAAACTTACAACATACGTTTGATGAGCTGCATCAACAACACACTGCAACGCTTAAAGATTGCCGCCAGCATGAAGATGAGAGACACAAACTTCTCCAGCGTTGCGAGGCACAAGAGCAACGCATAGTGCAGCAGCAGCAAGAGAACATGCGTCTTCAAAGTCAACTACACGAGTTACAACAACATCTTGCCACTCAAGAAGAGCGTTCAAAAGTGACTATAGAGGCACTCAAAAGTGACTTATCTCAAAGCCGTCAGCAGGCACTTAGTGTAGCGTCAGAGTTCGATGAACTGCGTGAAGAATTTGACAACCTGCGTAATGAGCGCAATATATTCTATGAAGAAAACGAGCAACTACAGTCGCGCATATCTGCGCTTGAGCATCACAGGGAACAGGAACGTGTAGCTTGGGAGAAACAGCTTGAGGAAGCGCGCGTAGCACTTCAGCAGGTAAGTATGCAGCTTGAAGATACTCGACGAGTTGCCGAAGAAAGCAACGAGCGCATTCGTATTCTTACTGAAGAGCGCTCGCACATGCAGGAACTGTTGGAAAAAGCAAAGCAAGAGGCTGAAACATGGCAATACATTGCCGAAGAGCAAGCAGCCAAGCTTGCTACGCTGCAAGCAACAGAACAGACGCTTCGACAAAAAATTTTAGCTGATAT
>JANWZB010000030.1 GCA_025055035.1 Candidatus Kapaibacterium sp. | reverse complement strand
AAGACCTGCTCTATAAGTAACGGTGTGCTTAAATTCAGTAGCGGCGAGAGCAAAATATATCCCCGCTAGCGTAGCTCCAGCAAGTTCTATCATGTTGAGTCGGTGGAGAATAATGCCATTAAGCGAGCCTGCAAGGTCTTTTGAGGGAAGAGCCGTAAATACTACTGGAGCTACGCCAATACCAAAGAATATGAGAGCTCCTAGCCACAGCGTCAGCCCTAGATATAAGCTCAGTGCTGCGGTAAGTAGAGTAGGGAAGCGTAGTGTAGCTAGTGTGTTTCGGGTTTCCACGTTCTGTCGAATGTTGATCGCAGGCCTTGCCAGCACTCGAAATAATCGCGTTGCAGCATTCCAGTTTCGAGAGCGAATTTCGTCGGCTTAATCGCAAACCGTGTTTCAAACATGAATGCAAGTGTTGCATCAATATAATGAGGCTTCAAATCAGCATTGATAGCTTTTGTGTATGTTGCTGTATCAGGTCCGTGTCCAGACATGCAGTTATGAAGGCTACAGCCACCTGGAACAAATCCTTCTTCTTTGGCATCGTATACTCCATAGATAAGCCCCATAAACTCATTCATAAAGTTGCGATGGAACCACGGTGGGCGGAATGTATGCTCAGCAACCATCCAGCGAGGCGGAAAAATGACAAAATCAACATTTGCTGTACCGTGTATTTCCGATGGTGCTGTAAGAACAGTGAAAATTGATGGGTCGGGGTGGTCGAAGCTTACGGTGTTGATAACTTGAAACTTTGTTAGGTCATACTTGTACGGTGCGTAGTTGCCGTGCCATGCGACAACATTGAGTGGAGAGTGGTCAATCTTAGCTTCCCAGAGATTCCCATGAAATTTTGCAATAACGCGAAAATCGCCCTCTCGTTCTTCGAATGCTGCTACTGGTGTGAGGAAGTCTCGTGGATATGCTAACCCGTTTGCACCAATTGGTCCTAAATCAGGAAGCCGAAACGTTAAACCAAAGTTTTCGCAGATGTAACCGCGAATTTCACCGTCAGGTACTTCGACTTGGAATTTAATACCGCGAGGAATAACGCATAGCTCGCTGGGCTGAATTTCAAGAATACCTAACTCTGTCTTGAAAATATGGCGTCCCTTTTGAGCAACAATCAGCATCTCTCCGTCGGCATTGTAAAAGAATCGGTCAGTCATGGAAGCATTCGCTGCATACAGATGAATTGCGCAGCCAACGTGGGTTGTTACATCACCATTACCTCCGATTGTAACGATACCGTTCACAAAGTCTGTTCCTGCTGGCGGTTCGGGAAGAGGATTCCACCGTAATTGATTGGGTGATGTAGGAACTTCGTCGAATGGTGTGCAGCGAATAAGGTGGTTGTCTATTTGAACAAATGGTGTATGAACCACAGATGGTCGAATACGATACATCCATGTCCTACGGTTGTGCCCACGCGGCATAGTGAACGCTGTGCCGCTGACTTGCTCTGCATACAAATTATAGGGAACACGTTGCGGTGAGTTTTGTCCTACAGGAAGCGCATTGGGGAGCGCTTCAGAAGCAAATTCATTGCCAAAACCGGACTGATAGCGATTCTTGTCCTGGAAAGCATGTACGCCATTCTGTACATGCACGGAAGATGATGACACAGCCATATTCACACTCCTGAAAGAGGATAAGCTCTGCTTATAGATTGATTGCCGAACCTCTAACTTAGTGTTTTCGAGACTTTAGAGCAAATTATTTTCGATTGACAGAAAAGAGGAAATGTGCTAGATTGCATAGCCTTTTGCTGTTTCCTCATCTTACTAATCAAGCCCCACCACAACATTTGAGTATCGGCGATGATAAACGGTATTCGTAACACGAGATTTTTGCTTATTGCTGGCGTGCTAATTATTATTGACCAAATCACCAAAATTCTAGTGAAAGGGTTTCATCTATTCGGTTGGCATCATGAGGGAATGCACTTGTACGAGAGCATCAACGTATGGGATGACATCATACGCATCACATTTGTAGAAAATGCTGGTATGGCATTCGGCATTAGCTTCGGTGCTGGGAAAATCTTTTTGAGCTTGTTTTCTATTGCTGCAAGTATCGCTCTTGCATGGTACTTAATGCGGTTCGATATCCCCCACGTTGGGGCAAAGCTTGCTGTGATGTTTATTTTTGCTGGTGCAACCGGAAACCTTATCGACCGCGTGTTTTATGGTGTGTTGTACGGTGAAAGCCCACTCTTGTACGGCAAAGTAGTGGATTTTATTGATGTCGATATGCCTGATATCACGCTATTCGGACGCGAATACACACGCTTTTGGGTGTTTAATGTTGCAGACTCGTGTGTAAGTATCGGCATGGTGCTGATGATACTCTTTAATCACCATTTACCATTGTTTCATACAAAGCGTACAGATGAACGCACAGAGCTTGCACCACATGATGATTCATCAGCACAGCGTGCTAATGCTGAATGATGCGCACTTCAACTCGACGATTGCGCGCACGATGTTCGGCGCTCGCTGATCGCACTAGAGGCTTTCTTTCTCCCTCACCTCGCATAATGATGGCAGTGTCGGGAATGCCATAACGCTTTACTTCTTCGGCAACGGCGCGCGCTCGTTCTTGAGCAAGAGAATCATTCATGCTGCTGCGACCTAAATCGCACGTGTGACCAACAATTTCAATAGACGTCTGTTTCGCATGCTGGTGGTGCTGTGCGGCCTGACACGCTGTGTATGCAAATGCAACTAATGCTGGTACAGAAAATGAAGAGTCTGGCAGTATTGCCTGTTCCTGAGCGAAGTGAATTGGCGGAAATTCGATAGAAATAGATTTTCTGGGCGCACCAAGAATGATGTCTTGCTCTCGGTACTCTAAACGAGAGCCAGCATGAAATCGTGGCTGGCGTGTATCAAGAACAGCTACCCATGATGTTACGTCGGGAGCATTGGGAATAAAAGCCTTAACAACATATATTTTGCCAGCCGGTAGCACCATAGCATACGTACCGTCGTCAAGTGAAACAGTCGTGAGCGACTCGATAACAGGATGGAGAATCGCCAAACTGTCTTTTCGGACTGAATATGCGAGAACATAAACGTTCCTGTCGATGCTGACCTGTTGAATAGTGTTCTCATGCTTTGTATATTTTGCTGGCTTTGTGGTGGGTAGTGCAAGACGAACTTTCCCCATGAGCATTACTGCTCCTGTGTGGCGCATTTCTTCTGGGAGAGTAGCGAAATATAGACCTTTGTTTCCTGCCGTATCGCTCGAGAGAAAATATGCTGTTTTGCCATCGAGTGATATGTCAATTGAGCTATCTTCGTGATTTGTATTGATCAGCGTGCCTAAGTTAACTGGTGGAGACCAGCGTTGCCATGATTCATCCAGACGACGAGTCACAAATAAATCAGCTAAGCCATTTCCTCCGTGTCCTTCCGAAGAAAAGTATAGTGTTTTGCCATCAGGAGCAAGGTGAGGAGAGCCCTCGTAGCCGCTTGTGTTGAGCGTTGAGCCAAGATGAAGTGGTTCTGACCACACGAGCGAGGTATCCTGACGGAAAGAAACGTACAAATCTAACCCTCCTAGTGACTCATCGCGTTGTAGTGCCAAGAGCAGTGTGCGATTATCGGGTGCAAGGCGTGCGTAGTACTTTTTCGCGCGATTGTAGAAGTTCTTGATAACAATTGGTTCGGGGAAAAGCCACGTGCCAGATTTACAGCGTGCTAACGAAAAACCTTCCCGTTTCACAGGAAGCTGGCTGTCGTATACACCATAAACAAGAGCCATGCGGTTGTCGGGGGATAGAGAGCACAATACATCACTACCCTCTGTATTCAGCGGCGTGCCGAGATTTCGAGCTTTCAGCCATGTCCCGTCGCTATTCTTGTCGGCAAACCAAATATCATCGTAGTCGTGGATGCCGCCTGTATTTCCGGCAAAGTTCTTACGGTCAAAGTACAACCGCTTTCCATCGCTTGTTGCTACAGGGAGAATTGTTGGCTGATGTGCGGAGAATTCTTCGGGAAGACGCATCTTCCGCAGAGACTGAGGATAGCACGGTGTATATGCTAGGTAGCAGCTTATAAGTGCCGTAAGAAGCCGTGTGAGAATAGAGTATCGAGCATGAATAACGAACTTCATACGCATGCCATAATTGATACTAGCGTCGAACAACTACAGGGAGCGCTGCTATTCCGTGCGTGCTTTGCACAACGAGCATATAAACACCTGTTGGGACATGACGAACAGGTATGGAGCATACACCACGTTCGTATTCATGAACGCCTTCGTGTATGCGGGTATACGGGGTATAAAGACCCTCGGCAAGGGTATTACCTAGCATATCTTTGAGCAAGCAGCGTACAGTGCTTAGCGATAGCATAACATCATTGAATACCGGTGTATACAGAAGCCGCTCAACGTGTAATGATACTTCGTCTGAGGCAGGATTTGGTACTGGCTCGGCAGTGCGCAGCACAGCCAAGTATTGCGTGCGCTGCTCTCCAACAGAGCGTAGAATGACGCGCATTGAGCAGCGAGACTCGGTGGTATACATATTGGGAACAGCTTGACCAACAAGCGGAATAGGCGATACCCCACAGGAATCTTCAACGTACAGAGTATCACGCCTTGTGCCAAGCTCACGCGGAGCAAAGCAGACAAGAAGCTCACGGGTCGTATTTGGAGGAATGATAAACGGAAACTGGCTGAGAGAGAGGGAAAATTCAACATTGCGTGCGACTGGAACGCTGCGCATGATAACTGGTCGTACAGCATCGGTATTGCGCAGCAATACAGTTGTGCACGTTACTTGGTTGATACCTACACTATCAAGTTGTAGGGTTCCATTGGAGGAGAGAACAAGTAATTGTTTGGGGAAATCAAGAGCCGTAACGCTGATACTATTTGATGTCCATACACAGCCATTGTTATCGGTAAGCTCAGTAGCATATGTCCCTGAAGACCGAGCAATAAGCTGTTGGGCTGTACTCAGTACTACAGCTGGGCGGATAATATCAAACCAGCGATAATTCCGAAATCCCGGTGGTGCTTGCAGCGTTGTACTATCGCCAAGGCAGAATCGTGTTTGTCGTAATGCTGTGATATTGGTTTCGGGGCGCGGAAAGATGGTAATTGTTGTTGTGGAAGTTGCAGTGCAGCCATTGTCATTGCGTACTGATAGCGTGTAGCGCCCTGAACGTGTTACCGAGAGTGTTGTCGCGGTGCTCAGAATGGTGCGCCCATCTGACCATTCATAGCGGAAATCTGGACGCTGAAAATCCGAAGTAAGCTGGATAACAGATCCTTCGCATGCACGAGGAGGCGAAGATAGCGTTACACGGGCTTCCGGGCGTGGCAAAAACGTTACTTGAATAGAGTCTGTCAAAGTTACGCAGTTGAATACCGAAGCAGTAACACGATATACGCCACTTTGCCGCACAACAATAGATGCTGTTGTCGCACCGTTAGACCAGCGATACTGGCGAAAGCCCGGTGATACGTTCAACACGACGCTATCACCCTGACAGAAGAAGGGCGATGGAGGAATGGGTTGAATCTTTAACTCACGCTCGGAAGGAGGAACGTACCGATAGACACCTTCACCAACAACAAAACCAAGTGTGTCGTTGATAAACCACAAGTCATCGAGGTCTGCACCGGGAGGAATACCACAATTTCGCAGTTCCCACGTTCTTCCGTAGGTATTGGTATAGTAAGCAGATGCATTGACGCCGACTGCCCACCCTGTCGAGTCATTTAGTAGATACGTTCCAAACATCGGCTCGCCAGTAGCAAACTCTCGCCATGTTTGTGCCATATCTGTCGAAATGCGCATGCCACCGCCTGTGCCTGCTCCTGTGCACTGCGTGCCAGAATATGGTACAAGAAATGTTCGGTTACTGATTGACAAATCTTCATGCCAAACATTTTGAAGGCGTGCTCCTGCGGCATACGTTCGAGCAAAGAGCGACCATGTAAGACCACCGTTGAGTGTACGAAAGATTTGACCGCTTGCTACGGCGTAGCCAAGACCACGTGATGAATAGACAATCACATCGCTAAGCCCAGAGTTTCTATCAGGTCCGGCAAACACTGTCCACGTATTCCCACCATTGGTTGTACGTAGAAAGAGTTGTTGGTCGCCGCATCCACCCGACACAACGTAGCCTGTATCACGATGGGTGAAGTAACAGCCCCATGTACGTGCCTCTACACCGACAAGCTGAAGCGGTGTAATATCCCTCCATGTACGTCCTCCGTCCGTTGACTTGAATATTCCCCCCGGACCACTAGCATAGCCTACACTTGTATCGGGAAACCAGACACCTTCTAGGTGATTGCGGAAGTCTCCGCGGTCGTAGGATAGTCTGCCCGGAATCTGAGAGCGTGTCCATGTTTTCCCGCTGTCTGTTGTGTACAGGGTGCGACGGTAGTAACCAACAATCCAGCCAAATCGCGGGTTTGATGGCAAAAAGTATATTTCGAGCCAATAGTCTGGAACTCCATCGGGTGGTGGAGAAACTTGAACTTCCTGCCAGTCTTGGCGGCCGGTATTGCGTAGCATAGATTGTGCTGTACTTGCGCTATCGCATAGCCATAGCATGGTCAAGACCAATGCAATCAAATGAAGGTATCTGTGCTGCCACAGAGCACATGGTAGCAGCCGAAGGAATATATGTAAAACAACAATACGCATAGGAATGCAAGAGAGGCAGTGCATCTCTGTGTGTGCACGACAAATATCAATGCTGTGCCATAGCCTGTTTGAGTGCTGTAATGTCTGATATCTCGGTTGGGTCTTGTTGATTCAGTAGAGCTAACCAATAGCTCGTCCAATCTGCTAGCACAAGAAGGTGGAACATCTGCTCCAGTAGGGTGGTTCCTTCAGCAACAATGTCAATCAGATTCTTTGGACGTCCTTGCAACACGTTCTTCGTTGCTTGCATGCGTACATCCATGCGAGATTGTTGACCACGTTGTGGAGCATGTAAGAATATGATTGTGAAGTTCTGAAGCATGAGGCGCGGCAGAACCCAACTGTTAATTTCGTTGTGGTTCATTTCGGGAATACTATTTCCGAATGCGAGATGTTTCGCGTTTTCTTGAAGCTGCCCGCGCCAGCGGAGATTAACGGCTTCTAGCAATGAAGACGAATAAATCACGGGGATTGTACCGTGCAAGCGCTCTGCTAGAGTGTATGCAGGATTCTGTGCAATAGGTACGGAATATGCCTGGACTGTTGTTTCTAGGAACTCTGGTAGAGTATCCAGTGCTCGTAGTAACGTGGCAGTAGATTGGTGATTGAATGCGTTATGCGTGAGCAAGGTCATGATAACAGGAACGAACGAGTATCCAAGAGCGCATCGAGGCTGTAGCCCAGAAGGAATACTGATAACCGGAACGCCATCAGCATGAGCAAGGCGTTGTAGCTCACCACCTGTAGTGATGCACAACAAGCGATGTGTCTTGCTCCGTGCTGCACGATAGGCAGTAAGGGTTTCTTCTGTATTGCCAGAATAGCTGCTAGCAATGACGGCTGTTGACGAAGATATGCCACTTGGTATTCCATACGTACGATGAACATGCACAAAGAAATCATCAATCTCGTATGCTTGAACCAGACAACGGAGCAAATCTCCAGCAATTGCTGAACCTCCCATTCCGCAAAAAAGCAGCATAGGAAAGTGAGAAGTATCATGAAAATACGGCGCTTGCCTGCCAATTGCAAGAGCTTCGCGTACTTGCTGTGGAAAGCTGTATAGCACCTCGAACATGTGACTATGGTCGAATGTCCGCAGTGCAGAGGCTTCTTGGTGATGCGAAGTCATCATCTAGGGTTCAGAGTAAAAAGACATTGAGGTAAACTCTAAGTTATTTACGCGCAAAATTTGCTAAGCGCAAACAGATAATGTCCTGAAACGTCCGTATGATGCTCGCAGGGAGCGTGTAGCCATTAAACATCAAGGAAAACACAAGGGGTTCTTGGTCGCGCGTTGTAATGTATCCAGAAAGCGAAGAAACACCTGTAAGCGTTCCTGTTTTTGCTTTGAGGACTTTCTCTGCGATTGTTCCTTTCAGGCGATTTTGCAGTGTTCCACGCTCACCCGGAACAGCAAGCGAGCGCATAAAAGCGACACGGTGCTTTGAGTTGTACATAGCACTGAGAACATCTGCTATTTGCTTAGGGGATATGAGATTAAAGCGCGACAACCCCGATCCGTCAGCCAGATATGCACCCTTGAAGGAAATCCCATAACGTGTCCCGAAGTGTCGTGTCATATCTGCTGCTTTATCTGCATTTCCTTTACCACTGAATTCTTTTGCAGCAGTTCTCCAAACCTGCTCGGCACAAAGGTTATGACTGATAGTGTTAATCACACGGATAATCTCTCGCAGTGGTGGAGAGCTGTGGTAGCACACAGGGCGCATTTCTGCGTAGGCGATTTTGTCGCCCCACTGCTTTGCGTCGAAAATTCCACCGCGTACTGTAATTCCTTGCTCCTCGAGCATTTTTCTAAAGAGCGACATAAGAAATAGTGTTGGGTTATCGACCGAGACCTGAAATCGGCGAATGCCGCTTTCGCTTGTATCAGCAGCTATGGAGCCAGAAATGTAAATAATATTCGAGTATGCCTGACGCATAATGCTAATTGAGGCGAGCGAATCGCGTGGAACGGTGCGTATAGTACCACTGACGGTGACATAACTCGTTGCTGGAAATAACTGAACTTCTGCAGGCTGACCAACAGAAAAGGCGGGTTTGACAATAACATCAACACTGTTATCGTAGAATGAGAGCGCTGATATTTGGGCAGAATATGCATATGGAACATCGTCCCACGACCATCCAAGACCCCATGGCTCATCATCAAAGTACGAATCATCGCCAACAAGATTGCCACGAATAGAACGTACACCGATTGAATCGAGTATTCCACACCATTGACGGAGGATAGATAAGGGGTCATCATAGAAGTACGTAGACATTGAAGGATCTCCAGCACCGCGAATGATAACATTCCCAACGAACTCGCCGTTAGATTTTTTGAGAAGCCCGTCGAGAAACAGCGTAGTTGTATATGTAAAATCTGACCCAAGGAAATCCATCGCCGACGCTGATGAGATAATTTTCATGTTCGATGCTGGAATCATAGCCTTATGCTCATTGCGCGCGAAGAGCACTTCCTTTGTTTTCAATGATGCTATATACACGCCAACAGAAACGCTATTGAGAAGGGAGTCGTTCAGGAGCATGTTGAGGTCATTCTGTAAATCCAGAAGGGTTTTCGTCCCCGATGTTTCTGTCTGTGCTTGCAGCAGTAGTGCTTTCAGCGCTGGAGGAAGCGTAGATTGTCCCTTAGATAGCGAAGGGATGAGCACTAGCATTCCAGCAACGGCGCTGAGTACGTGTCGGAAAACACTTGCGAGCCTCATGCGTATTATGTGGGTATGAGCACCGAGGATAGAGTGTGGTATTCTCTACAGAGCGTAGTAGGATGACAGGATACGAAGATAGAGATTTTTTCCCTGTTTGAAAAGACTTTTCTCGGAATCATAATGGCTGTATACCCTAAAAAAAATAAGGGCTGCATATTGCTCATACATTCTAAAAAGCAATGCTTCTTGTGTTGAGCAGAGTGGAAGATTCGAGAAGTTAAAGCCGTAGTGTACGACTATGTGTCAGATACTACGGCTTTTGTAGTGTTTCCTATGTTTTTTACAGAAAGTGGCAGTACTGTGTGGCGACCAGCTAGAGCGCGAGAATATTACGGGCAATGACCATGCGTTGAACCTCGCTTGTTCCTTCGCCTATAGTTAGAAGCTTTGCATCGCGCCATAACTTCTCTACAGGATATTCTTTCGTATAGCCGTAGCCACCATGAATTTGAATAGCATCTTCGGCAATTGCAACAGCAACTTCGCTTGCAAACATTTTGGCTTGTGCGGCTTCGAGAGTAACTCTCATGCCATTATCTTTCATCCATGCTGCTTTGAATGTCAGAAGGCGTGCTGCTTCGATATTCATGGACATCTCGGCAAGCTTGAATTGAATTGCTTGCATTTCTGCAAGAGGCTTACCAAATTGTTTTCGTGTTTTGGCGTACTGTATGGAATGTGTCAATGCAGCTTCGGCAAGTCCTAGTCCTAGGGCTGCAATAGAAATGCGCCCACCGTCAAGAATCTGTAGCGCCTGAATGAAGCCTTCTCCTTCATTCCCAAGCATATGACTAGCAGGCACACGCACATTATCGAGCACTAAGCTTGCTGTATCGCTGCAGCGCATTCCAAGCTTGTTTTCTTTCTTCGAAGCGTAGAAACCATGCATAGATTTATCGACAACAAATGCTGAGATGCCCTTGTTGCCCTTGTTGCGGTCGGTAATAGCGAGGATAACAGCGATATCACCGACATTGCCATGGGTAATGAAATTCTTTGAGCCGTTGAGAATCCAGTCTTGACCATCTCGGACAGCAGTTGTGAGCATTCCACCTGCGTCTGATCCAGAGCCGGGTTCTGTAAGTCCCCACGCACCCATCGTTTCACCACGAGCAAGGCGCGGAATATACTTTTGCTGGAGTTCTATACTACCAAACTGCAGAATATGTCCCGTGCACAAGCCGTTGTGAGCAGCGACACCAAGAGCAACAGCAGGGCAAGCTTTGGCGATTTCTTCGACTATCAATGCATATTCTACGTATCCCATGCCGCTGCCACTAAGCTCTGGTGGTACCATGATACCAAGAAAGCCAAGCTCTCCAAGTTTTCGGAAGATGTCGTGCGGAAACTCTTGTGTCTCGTCAAAATGGAGCGCATACGGAGCAATTTCATGCTGTGCAAAAGAACGCGCAGCGTCGCGGATAGCTTCTTGTTCGGGTGTCAAAGAAAAATCTATGCCGCTTTTTGTGTCAAGAACTGTTGCCATAGTACTATAACGTTAAGCAAGGTGGGAAAATTAGGATCAGTGCTATCTCTGTGTAGTACTGGCATACGTGCCACGAAGACCCGTACTGCTGCGAACACACAATACTTTCGCTGTGCAAAAATACGATTCTTTCTGATATTATGCTGCACTTTTTCGCTGTGAGCGAATGCTATAGGTGTGTAGCTTCTGTACTAAGCTGCAATGCTGTGGTGCTTGGGTCCAACAGAAGGCTTTGGAACGAAGTCGATGCGTACTTCGTTGTCTCTACGGAAAAGCTTGCATGCATATTCCTGTACGTGTTCCGCGGTGATACTTGTGTAATAGTCTGCTAAACAAAATACTCGTGCAGGGTCATCGAAAAGAAGTGCGTAGTGCGCTGCTTCGTCGGCGATTCCTGCTGTACGCTGGAGTACACGCGCAATTCTGGTCCGTATGCGATTCTTCGCTTTTTGTAGCTCTTGGGCACTGACGCCGCGTTCTCTGACCTCATCGAGTACAGCCCACATCGATGTATACAATGCATCGCAACTATACGCATTCCCCGATGAGATGGCATATATCGTCAACAAGCTTGTATAGCGTCGGTCATCGACGTATGCATGGACTTCGGAAGCGTAGCGTTCGTAGTATGCCATTGCTTTGTACAGACGCGAGCTTATCCCATCGGAAAGAATGCTACATAAGACTTCGGCAATGTGTATACCCGGTGATGTATACCCTTCGCAATGATAGGAGCAAAAGAGCGAGTCTGTGGGGATAGTGTCTTGAATACACGCATAGCGATTTCCAAGCCGGTGTGCCGGGTCGAAAGGTTTGCGCGGCAGTGAGGAGTCTCCACGCGGTATAGCGCCAAAATACTGCTCTACGAGCGATAGAGTTCGCTCTTGGTCAACATTCCCGCACACCACAAGGCAGGCGTTATCAGGGCGATAAAATGTCATGAAGAAATACTGTACGTCGTCTAATGTTGATGCAGCAATGTGCTCAGGATGACCATAGACTTCCCAACTATATCCAGAATCTGGCGCAAATGCTGTCGCGCTAAGTACACGAGAATATGTACCGTATGGTGTGTTCTCAACGTTTTGCTTGATTTCTTCT
This sequence comes from Candidatus Kapaibacterium sp., assembly GCA_025055035.1. Classification (GTDB taxonomy): domain Bacteria; phylum Bacteroidota; class Ignavibacteria; order Kapaibacteriales; family UBA4661; genus PH2015. Next base: position 16,008 of record JANWZB010000030.1, on the reverse strand, counting down.
AGAACAACATGTTTCTGTATATTAAGGGCTTCGGTATCGATACAACATGTAGCCATGCGGTCTGCCTCAAGCCATAATCCTAACTCAAGGCGATGTGCCGGCAGCGACATGTAGTATGTTGTTTTGTCGAAGGTAGTATAGGCATTATTTTCGCCTCCTGCTTGTGAGCAAAGTCTATCGAACATGCCATGCGCAAGATTTGCTGAGCCTTCAAACATCAAATGCTCAAATAGGTGAGCAAATCCCGTTTTTGTGGGTAATTCTGAATAAGAACCAACGCCATAGCTAACAGCAATTGAAACAATAGGCACGCTAGTGCGTGGGATAATGACAGCCTTGAGACCGTTTGGAAGAGTGTGGTATATCATAATATTTGGTGGAATGTTTCTCTGTGCACGACATGTCTATGGGCGTGTTACAATGTCAGTGATAAGCCATTGTGCTCGGTTGAGGGCTTGCTCTGGTGAGCGTATGCCGTAGAGTGCTTCCACTACAGCATCTTCGATAACGCGTTCAATATCGAGCCAGTGTTTATGCATCGGTGGAAGACGGGAAAAAGCAATTTGCTGCAGAAAGATATCATTATGCAGAAACGAACGCACAATGCTATCATGCATATAGCGTGTATCTGCAGGTATACCAGCATCTTGAAAGTTTTTGAGGAGTTCAAGGGCTTGCTTGCCATCGGTGATATAGAGTAAAAAGCGCTTAGCAAGCAGAGGGTTTCGTGTCTTGTAGGTTACAGCAACGTAGTTGCAACCGAGAATCGAGATTCCATGAGCAGGTTGGGTATTGCTATGCGATGATGATAAGGGTGGCATGAGCATAACACCATAGTTGAGCGTTGGATTTTCCCGTGCAATCTTCTCGATAAGCCATGAGCCAGATATCCAGAATCCTAGTTTCCCGCGTACGAACATGTTATCAAGTTGCCGTTGCGTCTCGATAAATCCTGCTCGCGCAAGATTGACATATAACGTCAGCGCTTCGATATTATTTTTGCTGTTGATAGCTACGCGCCCGCTGTCGTCGAGGACTGCTCCACCAGCACTCCAAAAGAATGGAAGAATCTTTTTGTGGAGGCGGTGTTCGTCGGAGCCATTTGCTCCAAATCCGTAGACACGCTGTGTCAAGTTTCCTGCAGCTTGCTGTGCATCGCCCAGAGCTTGTATCGCTTGCGCTGCCTGCAGAAGCTCATTACCATTTGACGGAAGGCGCGTAATGCCAGCTTGGCGTAGAAGGTCTTTATTGTAGAACATCACGCGTGTGTTGAGATTCCATGGGAGTGCGTAGACACTGTCTTGGAATCGGGCAGCGGGGTGCGTGTTTTCTGCAAACTTATCCAGTGTGATCCTGCTTCTGCTCAAGTTTTTGAGAACACCTCCAGCAGAAAACTGCATAATCCAGTCTCCTCCAAGCTCCACAACGTCCGGTTCTGTTCCTGAGTTAAATGCTGCAAATAGCTTTGCTTTGCCTTCTCCCCATGTTAGATCTACCATGTGTACTGTGCAATTGTTCTCATGCTCGAATCGAGCAACAATCTGACGAAGTGCTTCGCGCTGCTTAGGTTCGCTGCGAAAATGCCAAAAGGTAATTGCTTCGGGTGTTGTAGGACCTTCTTCCTGATCGTCCTGACGGGCGCACTGTGAGCCAAGAAGAAGCAATGCGATAATGATGCTGACACAACTAAAGACACTGCGGTGTACTGTTCTCATAGTGCTGAGCGGATGGGAGAAAAGAGATGCTCTTCGAGGACTTGTTGTATCATGAGCAAGGCATTCGATGGTGCAGAGTGTTGGGTAGCCTGAGGCTTCTGGAAAGTACACGAAACAATCTGTAGAATATCCTCATCACGGAGAATGCGTGGAATGCCATATTCCTCGAATGGCAACCAGAAGTATTCACTGGGAACAGCAATTTGATAGGAAAACGTTGGAATACCGACTGATACTGTTTCTAGAAGAGCCATCGAGGTAAGACCAAGAGCTATGCAACGTTCTTGTAGTATGTTATGGAATGATGCTGTATCTAGCAATATTGCAATTCTACCGGCTGTCTTTGTGTTGTATTCTACAAGAGCATTTTCCCAAGGAGCACGAGATTCCATAGGATGAGGACGAATAATCAACTCTCCGGTGAAGCCATAATGCAAGAGTTTATCGAGAAGTTTAGGAATAATTGTGAACTCATTGACAGGCTTATCGGGGTAGTAATGGCGAATATTTTCACAAAAAAAGCGAATGCGCTGAAGAGGAGGATGTGGTGATGGGGAATCATACAAGTGCCGACGAGCATTAGCATAGTGTTCTTGGAGTTGTGCTAGGTGTGGATTGCCAGAGACGATAATAGTTGTTGTAGGAAGTTCTGCTGTTGCTTCGCGTTGCATGCGTTCGTCTGTAACAAAGAGAATGTCTGGTGGTACACAGCAGTCGTCGAGAGTAAAGCGATGAGCATATCTTGACCAGAAGTCGAGAATGGCAAACGTTGGAATAGCGCGCTCACGAGCATAGCGTACAGTAAGACGTTCAAGGTTGCTATTAAAACTTGTAGCAGTGAATACTGCCGAGGGCTGAACAGCGTCGAACACGGCGGCTACATCCTGTGGTTCTGCTGACAGTTCATTTGGGAAATGTGGCGTGGGAAATGAGCGCACGGTATGGGATATAGCGCGGCTTGCAATGCATTGCAAGCGTTCTGCTGCCGGACCGAGAAGAATTGTGTGCATTTCTATATCATTGCGGTCTGCAATATGCTCGATAACAGGCTTGATAACATTTGCTCCTCCCGGGTCATGTGCTGCAAAAAGAATACGACGTGTAGGCATGATGTACGAAGCTTAGAGTGTCATGAATGCGATGTACGTGTCGAAGGAGCAAAATTACACGATAGTTCTTGCTTCTCCAAAGCCTTGCCACACAAGGCTTGATATATTGCTTCAGCACAGCGCTGACCATCAATTGCTGCTGAAATAATGCCCCCAGCATACCCTGCCCCCTCACCACATGGATATAAACCACGTACATGAATGTGTTCGAGGGTATCGGAGCGGCGCGGAATACGTACAGGTGATGATGTACGAGTCTCGACACCATGCAGTACAGCGTCATTGGTAAAGTATGGCTTCATTGTGTAAGAAAGCCGCGTAAATGCTTGTTGCAGAGCGTGAGCGATAGGAGATGGAAGGATGTCATGCAAAGGCGCAGAAGTAATACCAGGTGTGTAGGAAGTCTGCGGAAGAGAGTCAGAAAGCTTGCCGCATACAAAATCAACCATGCGCTGTGCCGGTGCAGCTTGCATCAGTCCATACACGCTTCCAGCTTGCCATGCTGCGTACTCAAGTTCTTGCTGAAACCGTACACCTGCTAATGCCCCATGTTCTGCATAGGTTGATAACACGTCATCAATATCAATAGTTACAACAACGCCAGAATTGGCATAAGGGTTATTGCGTTTAGAAGGCGACCATCCGTTCGTTACAATCTGCTGTGGTGCAGTAGCACAGGGAGCAATGATTCCTCCTGGACACATGCAGAACGAGAAGACACCACGCCATTTCCCGCTGTGGCTATCGTACACTTGTTCTGCCCAACGGTATGCCGCTGGTGGAAGTAGAGCGTGGCGTGCTGTACCCGCAGTAGGCATATGATACTGCATAGCATCTATAAGACTCTGTGGGTGCTCGACGCGCAGTCCTACAGCAAAAGGCTTTGGCTCGATAGCGATACGGCGCTGTTGAAGAAGCTCAAATATGTCGCGTGCAGAATGTCCCGTTGCAAGAAGCACATACTGTGCAAGAAATTCTTGTTCCGTTGCTGTGTGTACGCCCTCGATACGATTATTTCGTAGCAGTAGATCCGTTACTCGTGTGTTGAAGTGTATTTCTCCTCCGCTTTGGAGAATGCTCTGGCGTATCTGCGCGATAATAGACGGAAGCTTGTTTGTTCCAATGTGTGGGTGTGCTTCGATGAGAATATCTTCCGACGCACCATGCGCGACGAATGTTTCAAGAATCTTTCGTACATTGCCGCGCTTTGTTGAGCGTGTGTACAATTTACCATCGGAGTATGTTCCTGCACCGCCTTCGCCAAAGCAGTAGTTTGAGTCAGAGTTAACACTGTGCTGTCGGGTAAGTGTGGCTATATCGCGCCTGCGAGCTTGAACATCCTTGCCTCGTTCGAGGATAATAGGCTTGATACCAAGTTCAATAAATCGCAATGCTGCAAACAGCCCTGCTGGACCAGCACCTATAATGAGAACATGCTCTGCCGATGAAACATCGCGACTATGAAAGTAGTATTCTTCGTGAGTAGGCGTAGTATCGACATAAACATCGAGACGTACATGAACTGTAATGTTCTGTGAGCGAGCATCAAGCGAACGCCTACGCTTTTTCACAGCGTAAATACGCTCTCTCGGAATACCTAGTGCATGAGCACTGTAGGTACGAAGCATGCTGTCTGATGCTTCGTCTTCAAGAGGTAGGTTCAGAGTAATAGTATGTATCATACTGCTTGAGTGAACAACGTGCATTTGCCCAAATATTTCGTATCGCGATTCGTCAACACGAAGAACACAATACGAAAATATCTAATCCTCAGTATATTGCCTAATAGCGTATTATCTCAAACTACCTCACGTCACGAGAGGGAACATGCGTAGGGCTTAACATACAGTCCAGACGAAGTTTTACTACCATAGTTTTTCTGTTGGTGATACGGTTGCCTTGTTCAATGTTTAGAGCATATAAGCAAGTTAGTGCATAAGTTAGGGCATACAAGCAATGAGGCATCATACCTGTGCATTACTGACATTAACGATAACGGCTGTTCTCTGGAGTACAGGCGGTGTGTGTATCAAGCTTGTAGCGTGGGACGTTCTGTCTATAGCTGGTATGCGTAGTGCTGTTGCAGCTATTGTGATTGCCTGTATGGTGCCACCACGTGTACGGTTTCCTCAGCATATGACACGGTACGAAGTAGGCGCTGCAATTGCATATACACTCGTTATGATAACATTCGTTGCTGCAACCAAGCTTACAACTGCAGCAAATGCAATTCTACTTCAATACACTGCACCGATATACGTTGCACTGTTTTCCTCATGGTTTCTCAAGGAGCCTGTACAACGTAGAGACTGGGTAGCATTAGGTGTTGTCTGCATTGGTATGGTCGTGTTTTTTTGCGATAGTCTTGCGCCGTCGTATGCTGTAGGAAATATACTTGCTATAGCGAGTGGGGTAAGCTTTGCATGGCTTGTTTTGTTTATGCGGAAACATAGCTATGTAAATGCACGCAATAGTTTGGTGTCTTCTGATGGGGTATTTTGGGGAAATGTTGTTACAGCTTGTGTATGTATGCCTGCTGTAATATACTCTCTTGCTTCAGGCTTTATACCTTCATTACAGACGCTACTAGGGGTGGTGCTGTTGGGAGTTTTCCAAATTGGTGTGCCATATGCTCTCTATGCTCGTGCTATACCTCATGTATCTGCACTCGAGGCAATTCTGTTTCCGATCCTCGAGCCAGTGCTAAATCCACTCTGGGTAGCGTTGGTTATTGGTGAAATGCCAAGTATATGGTCTCTCCTCGGAGGAAGTATAGTGATTGCAGCAGTAACCATACGTAGTATTGTCGCATCTCCGAACCAAAGGAGTGTCCATGGCTAATTTGTATACACTATGTATCTCGGAGAACAAAGACCTTTGATATGTGCGTACTAGCTGTGCGTATACGCGTATTGCTTGCGGGTGGAGAATTTTCCCCGCTCTATGTGGTATAGGTTTTGTAAATTGCATAAATTGTACGCCGCATTTTTTATCCACTCAGTGAGTGCATTATGGTTCGTGGTGTTTCATAGTGCACTCGCTGCTGTTTATGTGCGTTCAGGTATATAGTTCTCATGCATCGCTTTGAAACAGTACCGTTGGGATCACACGAAACTGCTGTGACCGTGCCTTCTCCCGTCAAACTTGCAATTTTTGCCTCAGGTGCTGGTTCAAATGCGGAGGCTATTATTCATTACTCGTATCGTATTGATGCAGCATTCCGTGTGGAATTGGTAGTAAGCAATAACTCCCGATGTGGTGCTGTAGAGCGGGCGTGCATGTTTGATATCTCGACAGCACACATCAGTAGTTATACACATCCCGATCCAGAAGCCTATACGCGCGCGCTTCTGGATGTGCTGCGTGAGCATCAAATTGACATGGTAGCACTTGCTGGATTTATGAAAAAAATCCCAGCGGCAGTTATTGACGCGTTCTCGCCGAGAGGACGTAGCCGCATATTCAACATTCATCCTTCATTGCTTCCAAAGTTCGGTGGGCAAGGAATGTACGGAATGGCAGTGCATCGTGCTGTCCTTGCTGCATCGGAGAAGGAAACGGGGTGTACAGTTCATGAAGTAGATAGTGAGTACGATACTGGCACAGTTATTGCTCAACGAAGAATACCAGTCCATCCTCATGATACGCCAGAGCAACTTGCACAGCGTGTTGTAGAGCATGAGCACGAGCTATACCCGCATGTACTACAGCAACAGGCTCGGGCTATTCAGCACGGGCTTCTATAGCATTCAACATGCGCACTGCCCCTAACTATTTCCTACAGAAAGGAAGTACTGCCATGCGGATCTTGCCTGTCTTTTCTACTGATTTACATACTGCTTCTCGGAAACACATAGCGTTTGCAAGTGTTCTTTGTACCTTGCTAGCTGTGGGTATGGTGTTTCTATTTGTTGAGCTGTGTACACCGCGCTCCACAGTTGCATCTGTGCGTGGGATAGCGACAGTTTCTATTGTTATTGCTGACACAGCAGCGATGACAACAAACGAGAGGCTTTTCCTACCCGTGATAGAGCAACTGCTTGCTCAGGGTGCAGAGCCGCAGTTTATTAAAATCCTTGTGAATCATACAAACACTACACTGTACGAGAAACTCACGAAGGTGAACGTGCCTGTAAAAAAGCTCCCGCACAGTACGCCCAGAGCACAGCGTAAACAGTATGCGTATGCATATGATGCTACAGCGTTGCGAAAATCGCGTGATTTTCTCACAGTATATGATTCGCTCCTAAGCGCCGCCGAACGCAGGTATAACGTGCCCAAAGAAGCAATAGCCTCTATTTTGTGGGTAGAGACACGGTTTGGAGATTTTCTCGGAAACTATCATGTGCCAAGCGTATATTTAAGCCTCGCACTTGTTACACAGCCCGACTATATGCAAAGAAACAAAGAGCGCCTCAAGGCAGAATTTGAAGGTTCGGAGGAGGAATGGCTAGAAATCGAGCGCAAGTTGGAGGAAAAATCTCAGCGCAAAGCGGCATGGGCACTTAGTGAGCTTCTGGCACTGCAAGCAATGTACAAAGCTCGTGCGCAGAATGTACTGGATTTGCGGGGTTCGTGGGCAGGGGCATTTGGGCTTTCTCAGTTTATTCCGTCGAGTTATATCAAGCTTGCTGTTGATGGAAACGGCGATGGTAATATCAACTTGTTTGATGTACACGATGCTGTGCATAGCATTGGGAACTATCTAAGTAATGCCGGATGGAACAAAAGCAAACGGTCGCAGCATCGTGCTGTGTACAACTATAATCACAGCGATGCTTACGTGAGCGCTGTGTTAAGCTTGACAAAGCGCTTAGCTACGCAGCGTGTGATAGCTCAGTACCGTAAATCCTCGTAATAATGTGTCCAGAGCAAGCTTATGTACATGATGTGATGTAAACAGGTGTGATGTAAGCAGGGATGCGGATGTATCTTTGCTATCAATCCGGTGGTTAGAATACCGGATTTTTTAGTTTTCTCATCAATCATAGAATATAGATTGTATAGCCAACAGTAATGACAGCATATACACAACGCATCGAAGCACTACGTAATGAATTCGAAAAGCATAAGATTGATGCTTTTTGCATCACACACATTCCTCATGTGGCATATCTGACAGGATTTTCTGGGTCAAGCGGTATGGTGATTCTAACAGCAACGGAAGGGCACTTACTGACCGACGCACGATATACTGCACAAGCACAGCAAGAAGTTATGCTGCCAAATATGGCGATTCACACTGAGCGGGATTGGTGGGGGTATATTAAATCCAAGAATCTACTTAGTGGTGCCAAATGCGTGGGATTTGAAGCTGCTCACACATCCGTTGCAAGTGCTGAACAGATGAAACGTGCGCTGGAAGACTGTGAATGTAAAGGCATCGTTGGTGTAGTGGAAAGAATAGTGATGGTGAAAACACCCGAAGAGGTAGAACATATACGCTGTGCAGCAGCAATTGCTGCACGCACGTATGAGCACATTATACAGATTGCCAAAGCGGGGATGACAGAGCAGGATATAGCAGCAGAAGTTGTCTATATGGCAAGAAAGCTCGGTTCGGAGTCTGAAGGATTTGAAACGATTGTAGCAAGTGGCATTCGAGGAGCATTACCACACGGACGAGCAAGCCATAAGGCGATCAGACATGGCGAGCTTGTAACACTCGATTTCGGCTGTCGTGTACATGGCTTCTACAGTGATATGACACGGACATTCGCAGTCGGTGAGCCAACAGCGTTCCAGCGCGCGTTGTATGCGCTTGTGCTTACGGCGAATGAGCAAGCAATTGCTGCTGCACGTGGGGGTATGACATGTGGGGAGCTTGATACTATTGCCCGCAATATTCTTGATACAGCTGGGTATGGGCAGTATTTTGTTCATGGCTTGGGGCATGGATTGGGACGCGAAGTGCACGAGAAACCAAGCATTTCCTATCGCTTTGCCGAAGATATTCTACCTGAAGGTGTAGTCATTACAATAGAGCCGGGCGTGTACCTGCCCGAGCAATGTGGGATACGCATCGAAGATAATATCTGGCTTACAAGCACAGGATGTGAGGTACTAACAAGTGCAGCACCAAAGCATCTGCTGGTGATTGAGTAGACACTATGAAAGCACGATAGGTTCTGTGATACATACCTTATTGTCGCTGCTGCAGTAAACGCTTATCACCGCCACCCAGTGCTCCTTGTGTTACATGCATATCTTCTCCTAAGTAGAACTGCTCGATGGTATTCAGCATTTCTCGTACTTCGCTGTTAAGCTCGCGAGTGTCTTTGGCAACAGCTTGTACAATCTGTAGGTTTTTGTTCGTTACCTGCGAAATAGAATCGATATTGCGGCTAATGTGTTCGGCTGTAACGGATTGTTCTTCGGCAGCAGCAGCAACTTGATAGATCATATCACCTACCTTCCGAATACTGGATACGATAGTCTCAAGAGCCTGACCAGCATTTTCTGCAAGGTCGATGCCTGAGCGTACTTGCTCAGCGCCAGCCTGTGCAACCTCCACGGCGGTGCTTGTGTCTTGTTGAATTGTGCGAATAGTTTTGCTAATCTCTTTGGTTGCTTTTTGTGTACGCTCGGCAAGCTTTCGTACTTCGTCGGCAACAACTGCAAATCCGCGCCCCGCTTCGCCTGCCCGTGCTGCTTCGATAGCAGCATTGAGTGCAAGAAGATTTGTTTGGTCGGCAATTTCTTCAATAACCTGTACAATTTCGCCAATTTGTGCTGAGGACGTACCCAGCTTATCGATCATCTGGGTTGTTTCTGTAACGATTTCGGCAATGCGACGCATTCCCTCAACTGCTCCCATCACCGTCTCCTGACCACTTTTAGCTATTTTGATTGTATCATTTGCAAGCTGTGTTGTCTTGTTGATATTGTGAGCGGTTTCGTTGATTGTTGAGGTGATTTCTTCAATTGAAGAAACAACTTCGTCAGTTTGCCGTGCTTGTTGTAAACTGCGTTCTGCCATTTCAGCCGATGCATTGGCGATTTGCTCAAATGAGCGTGCAACGCGGCTCGATGTAGCACCAATTTGGGCAATCATGCGCCGCAAGCCAAGAATTGTTGTATTTAAGACAGAAATAAGCTTGCCGACGTCGTCATTACGGTGAATGTCTAGCTGATGGCTTAGGTCGTTATTGTACATTGCTTCGAGCACAATCGAGATACGGTTCACTTGGTTTTTGAGGTATTCTTGTTCTTGCTGTGCATGGCGCGCGGCTTCTTCAATTTTTTCATTCTGTTCGGCGGTCTGTTGTAGCAGCATATAGGTTTCTTCTTGCGATTGGCGAATGCGCCCAACCATGATGTTGAACGCACGGCTTAGTTCGCCGACTTCGTTCAAAGAGTTGTTTTCAACGTGCTGTTTCAAATCACCTTCGCTCACCTTCTGTGCAGCAGTGCTAAGCCGACGGATCGCTGCAACAACACGCCGTACGAAGAGAAAAATGACAAGCGAGCACACGATTGCACCAACGATACCAATAATAGTAAGCGCGCGTACACTCTGTGCAACGCTTTCAGACATAATTCTTGTATTGATACCAAGAACGACTTCGCCAATTTTCTCCTTCGTATTGGACATAATCGGAACAATCGCGATTGCGTCTGAGCCGCTTGTGAAAGCAGTCTCTGTGTTCTCAATAAGGGGTCTGAGCTCACGATACTGTGCAGGGCACTTTTCATATCCATTTGTGTATATGCTATCGCCTTCCTTTTTCTTGACAATGATAAAACTAAAGTTTGGAAGCTGGAGAACACCCTCAACGGCATCAGCGACTGACTGACGATTGTCGAAGTCTATTCCCGGTACAGCCGATGTTGCGGCTATCAGTGCAATAGCTTTGGTTTCGTCTTCCATCAACGCCGAACCACTTCTCATCTGCTGAATAGACGATGTTACCACGTTAAATGCTGTCAGAACAGCAATAGCCAATGTCGACACAAGGGCAATCTGCCAGCCAATCGATGAACGTATGAGTTTAATCATAGGTGATGATCAGAGCTTTGTGGAGAAATACAATCCTTAAACACACAGCAATAGCGCGCAGCACATCAAAATAGACAACACACATCCGTGGAAGATATGCTCTTTTGGCAGAGAAAATATGCACGCTGTATTTTGATGAAGCACACAAGTTGCACTGAAAAATACAAAAGACACGTACTCAGAGCAAATTTTCCCATGAATTTTCTTGCGTTTGCAGCGAAATTTTCGTTTGCTCTGGAATACAGCAAAAAGCAGAAAAGAGTGCACACAAGCTGTAAGTTTTTTGTAGATTCACGTCTTCGGTCAAAGTAGCGTGCGATGTGCATTCGTTATTGTTGTATTCAATCGTATTATTGCGTTGTAGGGATAAATGGTCGTGCTATTGCAGGAATAGATAGTTACAGCAAGTAACCGGTGCGGCAGGATACAATCATACCATATGAGGCACGAAGAATACATCCATCATCTCGTAGAGCAGTCGGAGGTATTGCTTCCTTCTGAGCAAAGCCTAATTCTTGCTGCATCTGCATCTGCTCTGCACGAACATGATCTGCTGAAAGGCATTTGTACAGTTGCGTTCTCTCACAGTACAAAGCCCGAAGAGCTGTACGAGTCTCTGCTTCAGACGTATTTATTTGCTGGTTTCCCTGCGGCACTCGAAGGACTAACAGTGTTCAAAGCTGTATGCGAGCACGCTTGTGTAGAGTTCACTCCGCCTAGTATGCACGCTATAGATATCCCTCTTTTTCAAGAACGTGGTCGAATGCTCTGTGAGCAAATTTACACGACAGCATACGAAAAGATGCGCCGCCATCTGCATTCAGTAAGCCCCGACCTTGATGCTTGGATGATTATTGAGGGATATGGCAAGACACTCTCGCGACCAGTACTTGCTTCGCGTATGCGCGAACTCGTTGTTGTTGGGGTTCTTGCTGTTTTGGGCTGGGATAGGCAGCTATATTCACATTTGCGTGGTGCTATGAATCTTGGTGCAACACCGGGAGAGTGCATAGATACACTCAAGATTCTACGGCTATTCGTCGACTGTGGTGCTGAAACGCTGCAAGCATTGCTTGCTCAGCGCCTTACTATTGCCCAGGAGACACTTCATCGCTTACTTAGCGCCTCCTCGCTACTGTAGCATACAGTTCAAGTGATGAACGTAGAACTTCAGCATGTATGCGGCAGGCTATTTCTTGTGTTTCCATTCAGGGAAGCGTCCGGGTGTATATGGTGCAGCAGCAGCCTCCATTGCTTGTTCTATCGTTGGTATCTCGCGGTCAACAATACTCTTGAGCTGAGCAAGCTCTTGCTCAAGGCTCTGTGAGGCTATGGCATAGCTATCGATATGAGTTTGTGGTGGTGTAGATGTTGAGGCATACTGTTCTTGAACAATAGTGTTGATGCGGTCCTGGATGCTTGGTGGTACAGGCTCATTGCGTGCAGTAAGAGTGGCATCTCCACGGAGTACACGCAGTATAGCATTCATACGCTGTTCAAGTTGTACTACTGCAGATCTTAGCTGGGGTGCGTTGCTCGCCATAGTTTCATCGAGTGCGTTCTTCATGCTTTGCAAGCGGGCTTTTGTGCTTGTTGCAAGTTCCACTGCCGCAAGTACTGCACGCTGCAAATGCGCGACACTGCGCTGAAACTCTACGAGAGCCCTGCGATCTGCTGCTGGTAGTGTCGTATTATGAAGAGGAACAACCATAAAACTTACGGGTTCGCTGATGCGTGTTGCTATCCCATTGACACGCTTCGACAGAAACACTTTGTACTCACCGGGTAAAACGCGAGGTCCTCCATATTCGGCATCGTTACTTTTGTGCTGTGCTATAGGAGCTTGGTAAGCATAGCGCAGATTCCATACAACACGTTGCAAGCCAGCAGTATTACGTACACTGAGCTGCCGAATAGTGTTGCCTTCTGCATCAGTGATTGTAGCATAGTATGCTGGTGGGTCTTCCTCTTCTTCAGCGCGAAGCTCTTCAGGACTTGGGTATTTGGTTGAGCCGGCTTTTTCTGCCTCATGGCGTATTTGTCTCTTCGTTTTCAGTACATCTCTAAGGTATATTGTGAAGATAGCGCCAAATGGTGCATTCTCACCGATGTAAAATGTTTCCCCTAGAAATCCTTTACCCCTATCACCGAATGGTGTCGATTCAACGTAGCACAGAGCGTCTTTGATAGGAAAGATGAACACTTCTTTATTGCTAAGGTCAACGGTTCCCTGTGCGAGAGCACGAAGTGGTGTGTAATCATCGAGAATGTAGATGCCACGACCGAATGTAGCAAGAACAAGGTCATTCTCACGTTTTTGTACAGCAATGTCGCGCACGGGGATAGTAGGCATATTACCTTGTAGCTGTTTCCACGAATTGCCACCATTGATACTGACGAATACTCCAAATTCTGTACCAACGAATAATAGGTTTGGTGTAGCATGATCCTCTGCAATACTCAGTACCATGCCGTTGCTCGGTAGATTGTTACGCAATGCCACCCACGTTTTCCCTGCATCGGTGCTTTTGAAGAGATACGGCTTATAGTCGCCGTTTTTATGATTATCATAGGCGACGTACAGAACATTTGCATCATGCTGAGAGCAAAGTACTACACTAACATACGCCCGTTCGGGTGTGCCACCAACGGGTTGAATTGCGCGCCAAGTTTTGCCACCATCATCGGTAATTTGTACGAGACCATCATCTGTGCCAACAACAATCAATCCTTCTTTTTTGGGTGATTCAGCGAGAGCTGAAATATTCCCATAGAATGCAGTTGAGGCATGCTTTGCCACAGCGTCAGCAGGCTGAATTTTCCCCATAACTGGAAGCGTGTTGCGGTCTATGCGACGCGAAAGGTCGGGGCTAACAGCTCGCCATGATTGGCCTCGGTCATCAGAACGAAAGAGCTTGTTTGCTCCGAAGTAGAGTCGTGCAGGGTTGTGGGGACTAATAATCAGCGGTGCATCCCAATTCCATCGCAGTGGCTCTTCATCCTTGCCCTCGATGGGTTTTATACCAAGACTTTCACCACTTTTTCTATCGTACCGTGCTATACCGCCGTACTGATACTGTGCATATACGATATTAGGGTTTTCTGGGTCAATTTGAGACTTGAAGCCATCGCCACCCTGCGTTACAAACCAATCGTAGTTGTTCGGGCCGCTGGCGCTGATAGTGCGCGACGGACCGCCGACTGAAAAATTGTCCTGCGTACCACCATACACGTAGTAAAAGGGTGTGGAATTATCAACCGAAACCCTGTAGAACTGCGTTATAGGAAGATTTGTTGTGTGCCGCCAGTGCTCGCCTCTGTCGAAAGATTCGTATAGTCCGCCATCGCAGCCAACGAGATAATGATCAGGATTTCCAGGATCAATCCACATTGCGTGGTTATCAACGTGCTTTGCTGCTGAGCCAAGAGGCTTGAGCGTTGTGCCACCATCATCAGATGCCATGATATGCACATTCATCACGTAGATTCTGTCGGCATTATGTGGATCGGTATAGATTGTGCCATAGTACATTGCAGTCATGTCGAAGCTGTTACGTTTTTCCCACGTTGCACCGCGGTTAGTTGAGCGAAAGATACCACCTTGCTTATGAGCCGCCTCGACTGTTGCGTAGAGAATATCAGGATTGACGGGCGAAATTGCTAGTCCAATGCGTCCCATAGTACCAGAAGGCAAGCCCTTCTCAATTTTTGTCCATGTAGCACCTGCATCGGTACTTTTATACACAGCACACTCCGGGCCACCGTTGATAAGTGTCCACGTGTGGCGCCGTCGTTGATAGGCAGAAGCGTAGAGTATGTCGGGATTGCGTGGGTCGAACACGACATCAGAAACGCCTGTATTTTCGCTAATGCCGAGTGAGAGTTTCCATGTTTTCCCGCCATCAGTTGTTTTGTACAAGCCACGTTCCCCACCACTCGACCACAGTGGTCCTTGCGCGGCAACATACACAACGTTGGAATTGCGTGGGTCGATAAGGATACGAGCGATGTGCTCGGATGTTTTCAGTCCCATGTTTTTCCATGAAGCGCCGCCGTCATCCGAGCGATATACGCCATCGCCATATCCAACGCTACGCTGGGAGTTGTTCTCTCCTGTTCCAACCCACACGGTGTGGGGATTCTGTGGGTCGATTGCCACACAGCCGATAGAGTATGAAGCTTCCTTTTCGAATATCGCCTGCCACGAAATGCCGCTATTAGTAGTTTTCCAGACTCCTCCCGATGCTGCTGCTATGTACCAAATAGACTTATTTGTTGGGTGTACAGCAATTGATACAATTCGTCCCGAGAAAAGCGCCGGACCAATTGAGCGAACGTGAAGACCGTCATAGCTTATCTTTGCTAGTACAGTGTTTGCAGCGCTTGAGGAAGAAGATGTTTGCGAAGACTGTTGTGCTAGACACAGATGCAATGACCAGCACAATACACAGATGTAGAGGCAGGCTGAGGAAAAAACATAATGCAGTGCCATAGTGGTTTTTGCAAGCAACAGGTGTTTGGATATGTTAGCTTTATCGTCGAAGTTCTAGAAGAAGTGCTGTTTTGGCAGGAATAGTGATGCTGCTGAGCGAAGAGAGTGTTTCGCCTGTCAGCACATTGTAAGCGGTGCGAAAGCCTTGTATGCGCTCATGGAATCGCTCGGTAGAAACCGTGCGGTCGCTAGTATTGTTGTTGGTGATAACCATAACAGTTTCACGCGGGGTATAACGAAAGTAAGCATATATGCCATCGAAGGGTACAAATTGCATGAGTTTTCCTGTGTGAATAGCAGGCTGATGTTTACGCCATCGAGCAAGTGTGCGCAGATGGTTGAAGATTTCATTCTGCAGAGCGGTGCGTCCGTCAGCGGTGAATGCATTGAGGGTATCGCTAGCCCAGCCTCCCGGAAAATCCTTGCGCACAAGGGGGTCGGGATCTTTGAAGCCTGTCATGCCAATTTCTGTGCCATAGTAAATTTGCGGCACACCGCGTAGCGTCATAAGGAGAGTCAGTGCCATTTTCATTTTGCGGATATCCTCTTGAACACAAGAAAAATAGCGCGATACGTCATGATTGTCGAGAAAAATTAGATTTTTCGAGGCGTCGGGGTACAAAAAATCTTGAGCAAGCACATTGTATAGCTTTACCATGCCACTACCCCAATCTTCGTGCTCATTGGGCGCGC
>JANWZB010000002.1 GCA_025055035.1 Candidatus Kapaibacterium sp. | reverse complement strand
CAAGGAAATTTTTGTAGTTTCGCGTAGTGTTATCTTCCTTGTGTATCGCTCGTGCTATCATCACTATGCCGCCACTACAACATAAAATGCTGCAAAGTATACATTTCCCTAGCGGGGTGTGCTACTATGCAAGCGTGGTGTTGTACATGATCATATTTGCGCCACTCTCATACGCTCAACTTTCTTCCCTTCCACGTGTTTATGGAACGGTTCGCCTGTACGACGCGGAACAATGGTTCTGGAAAGATGTACAGCAAGAAGTTGAGCACAAAATTTTTGCTCTACAACGAGAGTTTCCTGAGTCACCTGCCTACGACCGCGCTACGCTGCTTCTTGCCGAAGCACAATTTCGTGCTGGAGCACAGAACCCCGACGAATACATTCATGCATGGCGTATACTCGATAGTTTTGCACTGACGCGACCCTATTCTCCTCTTACACCGTTCGCATATGAACTTGCGGCTCGGCGCTATCTGGAGCGCGGTCGTTACTACGAGGCACGGCAGCACTTTGCCAGAAGTGCTGTTTCTGCTCGGCAGCTTCTTGCCACTACAAGCGATACACTGTATCGAACACTGGTCGCTGGTGGACTATACTGGCAAGGTGTATGCTTCGCACAGGAAAGCTTTTCCTATCCAAAGTTTGCTGATAGTGCTCAGGCGTATTTGCGCTTTACTGTCGAGTACCATCCTCGTGGTGCATATGCTGATGATGCTCTGTTTCTGCTTGCCCGATATGCAGAACTTCAGCAGCAGTATGATACTGCTCTTGCTCAGTATGAACGCATTATTACCGAGTACCCACGCGGTAATCTTCGCCTTGCAGCACACATTCGTGTAGCACAACACCATCTCCAATTCCGACGATCTGCCCGTGCTCTAGCAGAGCTAGAAACAGCCGCTCTAGTGTTGAACGAAATCGAGAATGAGGCAAAAAGCAACACCAAGCAGAGAGTGTATGAGCCTCAGAGCTATGCTCACCACGCTCGCGAAAGCATCTTGTATCTTCGCGGCGAAGCACATCTTAGCTCTCAGCGATTTGATGCTGCCTTGCAGAGCTTCTCTACATTGCTTCGAAATTTCCCTCATTCTCCTCTAGTAATCCGAGCACGACTTGGCACAGGCTATGCTCTCCTTCATCAGGCTGATTCATCATATGATAGCCGCCTCGATGCTGCTCTGCAACAATATACTACTGTCATAGAGCATGATGATTTCTCTCACGGCGAATACTCTCGTCTTGCAAGTATTGCTCGACTGTATCGAGCCATCACTCTGAAGCGCCAACATAAACACGACATAGCACGACAAGAACTAAGTGCTCTTGCTGTGCAGTCAGACTTTCCTTTCCCAGCAGAAGCACTATTGGAACTTGGAGAACTATATTATCAAGAAAACAAATACGATGAAGCCCGAAGAGCCCTTGAACGCGCCGTACGGGAAGCCACTGATCTAGTAACGCAACTACGTGTAAACTTCCTGCTTGGCGAAACTGCTCTGCATCTTCGGCTTTATCCACTTGCAGTGCGTTCCTTCGAACATGCCGAGCAGCTTGTAAGCCAGGTACCATCCTATGCTTTGCCTAATCGCCATCAGTATCGTGCAGAGGTAATATTAAAGTGTGGTGTAGCGTTGTTTGGAGCTAAGGACTACCGCGATGCCATAACACAGCTTACTCGTTTTTTGAATGACTATCCCTATCTCCCCGACTCGCTAGACAGTGAGGTTCGCCTCCAGCAGCGCATGGAAGCAGCATTCTGGCTTGCTGAATCTTACTACCATGCAGAATTGCTCCATAACGCTGTGCGCAGTTATCAAGCATTGTTACACGAGTATCCTTCCAGCCCAAGAACCGAAGAAGTGCTGTATGGATTGGGGTGGGCACAATTTCGTTTACGGCAGTTTGGCGAATCTGCAGCAACATTCACTCGACTTCTTCGAGAGTATCCTCAAAGTAGGTTTGCTTTGGATATTCTTACGCGTAGAGGCGATGGACTATATATCAGCAAAAATTACCGTGCTGCTGCTGAATCATATCAGCAAGCGGCTTTACTACAACCTCATTCAGAGCTTGGTGAGTATGCAGCATTTCAAGCCGGGCAAGCATTGTATCGGCTACAGGATTATGAGCGAGCTATCGAGTCTATGCAAGCATTTGCACGAACATATCCAAACTCACCGCTTGCTGACGACGCTCTTTACGGAGCGGCATGGATTGCTTTTCAGCAACGCCGTTTTGCCGATGCTGCACAGGAGTTTCGTGCTCTTCTCGATATCTACCCACAAGGTTCGTCAGCGCCGCGTGCATACTACGCTCTAGGAGACAGTTATTTTAATCTGGAACAGTACGATGCAGCTGTTCAAGCCTACCGGGCAGTTATAGATATCTTCCCTCTGCACCCGCTTGCCCCTGAAGCTGTGAGTGCCATGCAATACTGTTACTTACTGCAGGGAAAGGAAGACTCAGCATCCCTTATCACTGACCGATACATTCGCGCAAGCCCTAGCTCGACATTTTCGCAAGAACTCAAGTTCAAGAAAGCTGAAACCCTCTTCAATGCAGGAAAGTTCTCAACAGCTGCTGCTGAATTTGAAGACTTTATCGGGAAAAACCGCCATAATCCGCGCACGGCTGAGGCACTATATCAGCTTGGTCGCAGCTATATTGCGCTTGAGGACACTGCAAGAGCTTTTGCTGCTTTTCGGCGTATTGAAAAAGAGTATCCTAGCAGTTCTGTTGCTCCGCGTGCAGCACTGGAACTTGCCCTTGCTCTTCGAGAGGCACTCTTAGCTAATAAATCCAAAGATGGCGTTTCTCTTGCACGTGATGCTCGGCGTTTTTCTTCAATACCTCCTCAGAACTTTGTATCTGCTACGACCTCACCGATACAACAGCGTTTTGCGCACGTAGATAGCGCATTTGCTCATGTAGAACATCTGTATCCGGGTGACGATGCTGCTATCCGTGCAGCATTCGAGCGTGCTGTCTTGCGCGAGCTACACGGTGACACGACGGGTGCACTGCAGCACTATCGCTACGTAGCAGACCGATACAAAGGCTCAGACTATGGAGACCGCTGCCGATACCGCATTGCAATGTTCTTTCGTCAGCATGCTCTGTACGACAGCGCCCGCGCACATCTTGAAGAAATCGTTGCAGCTCGTACCGACGACCTGGCTGCCGAAGCACAGTATCGCATTGGTGAACTGTATCAACGTGAAAAGAGATATGATGAAGCAATTCGAGCTTTTCTGAAAAACAAAAGTACCTTTGCTGGCATCGAAGATTGGTATACTCTTGCTCTTCTGAACTTAGGGTTATGCTATGAAGCAACGAAGCAATTTGATGCAGCAAAAGAGATGTATAGACTTATCATAGCTCAGCGCAGCAGCGACGATTTCTCTAAGACTGCTCAGCAACGACTCGAAAGACTCATGAAGCTCTAGCATAGTTGTAGTCCTTAGCATTCTTGTCACGGATTCTCTTTTTTAACACTATGACAGTACAAGAGCTTTGCGAATATATTCAACAGCGTATTGAAATACTACCCGGCACGTCGCGCAGTGTTGTTTCGATTCCTGATGAAGTATTTTGGAGAATTACTCGCACGCAAGCGCAGGAGATAGTTGCTCACTTTGGCGCATCTGTATTCTTACGACTTCCAGAGTCGGAATGCCACTTTTTTGAATGGCTCAAACATGTTGACTATGACGTTTGGAGCGATCTTTGGGATACTGACATTCCTGAAGGCGAAAGCAATGAGCCGTATCTTGTGAGTTTAGGCTTATTGCCCGAAATGGTACATGAATCCCGTGGATTTCCAATTTGCGACCTCATAACCCAAACAAACTTTTTCTTCTCTATCAAAAGCTTCAATGCGGAAGAAATTAAGCCTGTTATTGATGCTATATTGCAGCGCATAGAAGACAAGCATGAACTCTCTATGAAAGAGATCTTGCTTATGGAAATACGCCGTGCTCCTATTGATATTTGGCGCTTTGCATATTTCTACCGCTTACCCGTTGCAGAAGTCAAGCAAATGATTATAGAATTCGTAGACGATGGTCTTCTGCGCCATGCCTCCTCGCGCGAGGATATATCTGATGTTCTGGATTGGAATTAGTACCTCTAAATAAGGAACGAATGTGCCGATGATGACTTGTAGTTCTTTCATACTAGTAGTAGAGCAGTGCATACAGCGTACATCTCGATTTACACTTTGGTGTTATGCTGCCGCATGGTACGGATTCATTTCATACTTGTCTCATACTCCTTCCGCTACAAGCAGTTCAACAGCTGAGCTTGTTGGAGGCAGCGATATACTCAATTCCGTTCTACGGTGGTACGCCCATATTGTTGTTTTTGGCATCTTGGGTCTCTTACTGTATGCAGCACAGGCTCATTCCTACAGATTCACACAGTACTACTATTTCTCTACTCTTATTGTTGTTCTACTTCTTGCTATTTTTGATGAGTTGCATCAATCATACGTTCCCGGTCGGCATGCACGTATACAGGACGTTATGACGGATTGCATAGGCGCTGCATTCAGCGTAGGCCTAATGTGCTATTGGTATCGAAGGGCTACTATGGATTAAATGTCTCCTCAAGCGACAAAGGACGATGCAGGCTTTCTTCGAGCGAAATAAACGTTTCAGTGCGTTCTATACCCTCTATCGCTTGGATTTTGTCATTCAGAACCTCTCGTAGGTGCTGCGTGTCTCGACAAATGATTTTAGCGAGAATATTGTAGTTGCCAGTAGTATAGTGGAGCTCAATAATCTCTGGAATTAGTTCCAGCTCTTTAACTACCCTTTTGTACAGCGAGCCTTTTTCAAGGTATATTCCTAGAAAAGCACAAATATCGTATCCCAGTTTTGCTGGTGAAATCAATAATTGTGAACCTTTAACTACTCCTGCTGCCTCCAGCTTTTTCATACGCACATGCACGGTACCCGATGAAGTATGAACCTCATGAGCAATATCGGTAAATGGTAGCCGAGCATTATGCAAAAGCATTGTTAGTATCTTAATGTCAAGATCATCAATATCGATAATTTGCCTCATAACACGTAGCGATGAATTATAAACTCTATAATTTTAGCGTTTTTTTTTGCAAAGTATGTATTTTTTTTCAGAATTTACAAATAAATTTGCATCAAGAATCGCTATTTTATATCTTTGCATCATCAAATATGCAGCATAACCTGTATTGCTTGTAGTTCCTTCCACACTGTAGGATGACGAAACAGGCAGCCGTGCCGTCCAGTCCCGACGGTGGAGTTCAGCGATAAAGTCTGCCCACAAAGCAGTTCCTAAGCCCTCCGTGAAGGTTCGACTCCTTCTCCTACAGCCCCTCAAACATCCGCCAGACCTGCTTCTTTCTAGTCCGAAGCAGGTCTCTTTGTATTTGTCAAGCCTAGTTCCGTGCCTACCTAATCCATAGCCTTTCTTAGAGATATTACACAACACCGTCTAACATTTTTCGGGCTATTGCGAAAAAGAAATTTGCTTGTGTGGATTGTGTACGTTATACTTGGAGGTACGGTTATACATAATTGTTTTATAAGTATCTTGTATCCCAATGATTTCTCACGCTCATGATACTTCTCAAGCCTCTACGCTCAAAGAGAGCTTAGGTAATTCGCTTCTTATCAACACTGTCAAGCTATTTAGCTTGCTTGCTAAAGCGGATAGCAGTGTTTCGCAGGCAGAGCGTGACTACGTGCGATTTTATCTCACGTCCATTTATCATGCTCCTGTTGCAGAGTATCTCTACAAGCAATTTGAGTACTTTCTCTCGGAAAATATTGATGCAGAGCAAGCAGCAGCTCAAATTCGTACGGGATTTTCCTACGAAAACCGTGTATTTATCCTGATGAAAGTTTATGAGCTTGCGGCTTCGGATACGATGGACGATGTAGAACGCGAAACGGCACGGAGAATTGGACGCATGATAGGATTGACTGACCCCGACATATGCAAAGTAGAAAGCATCTACGACCTACCTTCTACAGAAACACTAGAAATAGCAAAACAGTCTGAGATAATTTCTATCACTATTGGCGACGACCCGCAGCTGTTCGATATTGTATTGCCCTTTCCGCTCCTTGACGTAGAAATATTCAAAATCCGCAGTATCTACATCATTCTTCAAAAGAATGACAAACATCTTGTGAAAGTTGGCAACGTTCCTATTGCTGGCAAGACATCGCGAAATTTGCTCAATGCAACGAAAATTCAGCACAATCAGTCCATTTCGATTGATAGCTATACTATCAATTTCGAAGACCTAAGCTACTACTTTCACCTTAAAACAAAAACCCTACTCGGATTTGCTCTATTCGTATCGCGTCGAATCAACCCCGAACGTAGAACAACAGAGTTTGTTCTCTCGCAAATGCCTAGTATGGACGACGTCTTGCTCATCGAATTTACCAAGCTCTTTATTATTCTGACACCGCTTGGTGTTACAGATTCCGACTTGGGAAAGCTTGCCAATCAGCTTGTTGTGAACGGACGCCCTGTAGAAACACAAGTATATGTTAACTTGAATGACAGCGTTCTAATTGGAAACTGCCCAATTAACCTCCGTAAGCTTGCGTTTCAATATGGTCTCGAAAGTGAAGTCTTCACGTTCGATCCCAAAAAGCCATCGTTCACGTTTGGAAATCATGCGGAATGCGATGCTATCTTTCATGATGGTCTTTCAAAACAGTGGCACATCACCGTTACTCGCAAGGATCATGCTAGCTCGGCAGAGTATATTCTTGACCCGCGTGGTTGTCCTCATCGCATCGGCTACAATGGGAAAGCAGTAAAGAAGCCCCAAATTCTTCCTGCCGAGTGCCACATTTTTATCTCCAAGCAAGTCTTCCATTGCTCGTTCTTGGGAGGTGTAGTACGCTCCGAACCATTTCGCTTCCGCGATTTTATCGCTCGAAATGTTCGTTACTCTTTCCAAGATAACACTCTTGCCCTCGATGATATCTCGTTTGAGATTGACTATGGAGACCTTGTCGCCGTTATGGGTCCTTCAGGGTGCGGGAAATCTACATTGCTAAATATTATGAATGGCTACAATAAACCAAATGACGGTAATATCGAAATCAATGCCTACGATCTTCACCACGACTACCAAGCACTTAAAGACTATCTAGGGTATGTACCGCAAGATGATTTATTGTTTGAAAATCTAACAGTTTATGAAAACTTGATGTATAACGCTCGACTTCGACATCCCGATATGTCCGATGAAGAAATCTGTACTCTTGTCGAGCAAACACTTGTAGATATCGATCTTGTAGAGAAGCGCAACGTCAAGGTCGGAAGCCCAACACAACGAACTCTTTCAGGAGGACAGCGTAAGCGCTTGAATATTGGCTTAGAGCTTTTAGCTGATGCAGATGTATACTTTCTTGACGAGCCAACATCAGGCTTATCATCAAAAGATTCGGAAAAAATTATTGAATTACTCCAGCGCTTAACACTCAAAGGTAAGATTGTTTTTGTGGTTATTCATCAGCCAAGCTCCAAGATATACAAGATGTTCAATAAGATTTTGTTCCTAGACAAAGGAGGAAAAACTGCATTTTTTGGCGACACAATGGCAGCACTAGCATACTTTAAAACTCATTCTCTTGAGTCTCACGTTTCTGCTTCGCCTGTAAACCCCGAAGTTGCTGCTGAAATGGTTGAGTGTCCTGTATGTAAAAACGTTGAACCGGATTTGCTGCTCGAAACGCTCGAAGAACCCTTGCGGGATATTGATGGTGTGCCCCTGTCTCAGCGTAAATACACACCAATGTACTGGAAGGAAAAGTTTCTGGATTTTCGTGCTTCTGTACACCGCCTAACAATAGAAGACTCCGAACGCGTCTCACTTCCACAGCCTCGTGAACTCTCTTTGCGCGAAAAGTGGCGACAATTTACTACTCTCTTACAACGGAACTTTGTCAACAAGTTTCGCGACCGCTCTAATCTCATTATTACATTTTTTGAAGCACCAGCTCTTGCTCTTGCTGTAAGCTTCATTTTGCGGCATGCAGCCGACATCGATGCCGAATACAATCTCTTTCAAAACGACAACCTTGCCATCTTCATATTTTTGGCAGTTATCATTGCAACATTTCTAGCAATTACCAATAGTATAGATGAAATCATCAAAGACGCTGCTGTTCTTCTGCGAGAACGGATGCTGAATATTGGCAACCTCAGCTACTATGCATCGAAGTTCATTACGCTCGTTGTCTTTGCATTGCTGCAAAACGCTCTCTTTATCATAGCTGCTTTTCCGATACTGCAGCTCCAAGAACTTCATGCTGCGTACCTACTATTTCTTACTCTTGTTTCGATTGTTGGTATAGCAACTGGACTCCTTATATCAGCGCTACCGAACCTGTCAGCAAAAGCAGCATTTAACATTGTACCCCTTGTTCTCATTCCCCAAATCATCTTTGGGGGCGCTCTTATTCCATACAGCGAGATGACTCACTTAAAGTTCAACACTACACGCGAAATCCCAGAGATTTGCCAGCTTATCCCAGCACGCTGGGCATACGAAGGCTTAATAACGATGCAAGATAGGTATAATCGTTTCCAAAGTAGGGATGATGAACTGCAGGCGCCAGCAAAAAATATTCTACGTGTTTACGATGAACGTGACGCGGCACTACAAGAACGTAACTCTCTCCTTGCTCAAGCCGACTCCTCCACACTAAGCGCCGAACTGCAGACTAAACTTGTACAACTCAATCAAAGTATTGAAAGAGCAGAGCGAGAAATTGACGCTTATGAACAAAACAAGGCTTCTCTCGATTCTGCGGTCGAGCAGCACCGCTTACAGTTTCAAGATAAGTATGGAAATCAAGAAATCCACCGTCAGGTGCTCGAAGCACAGGATAAGCTCCACGCTATGCTACAAGCCCTTGATAGCACTGGCGGAGTAATGACCCAAGCGCACATCGGACTTTTCGACTATCCAATGCTAATTCATGAGAAGCGTATGTTCTTTTCCCAGAAGTACGTGCCGACTGTCTGCTATAATGCGGTTGTTTTGATATGCATGACAATCTTCACCGTGCTTTTATCGTTGGGTCTACTGAGTGTGCGAGAACGCTTGCTCGATACTACGCTACGCATAACCAAACTATTCCAACACAAATGAACAATGTTTCGCGTGCTAGAGACGTGCTCTTCTACTTCCTGCCCTAGAACTCTATGGACAACCACGCAGCAATATCTCAGCCTTGTGTACTCCTTATTTCAGAACAGCATGACCAACGAAGCATACACGCCTTTGCTGCACTGCTTCATAAATGTTCTATTCAGTTTCAGATTATTCTTAATGGTGCACCAGATACCCACCTTGCTTCGTTTGCGGAGAAAATTGTGGCAAACACTTCAGAGTTGTCATTTCGTCCAGACATTATTGTTGACTTTTCATTATATCCTGACCAAGTACATCACGCCATACTAACATTTCTTTGCAACCAAAACCCCACTGCACTGTTTGTATTCTCTACACCCACCCTTACTGCGGCATATCTTGCAAAGGTGATAAATGCACCAAATACTATTCGAGCTAATCTTTTGGCAGGATTTTTTCCAGAAATGACAGTAATTGAGCTTGCGTATTCCCGTACACTTTCCGCCGAAGCTCTGTTACTAGCAGAAACGCTATTTCGCAGTGTAGGGCTACGCACCGAAACAATAGACGACATTGTGGGATTTGTTGTGCCACGCATTGTTGCAATGCTTGTTAATGAAGCAGCGTTTGCAGTTCTTGAGAACATATCAACTCCCAGCGAAATTGATACAGCAATGAAACTTGGGACAAATTATCCTTACGGACCCCTAGAGTGGGCTGAAAATATTGGCTTCGACGTTATTTTTGCAATATTAGAGGCCTTATATGCTGAATACAACAGTAACAGATACAGCCCCTGCAGGCTCTTGCATCACTATGCAGTGGAGCGGCTTATGAACAAACATGCGTAAAGCTCCTAACTGACAAATAACAGTACTACACTGAGTTTGATAGCACTGTAACTTTTTCTTTCTATTTGCGTCAGCATTTTTTGGAACTTTTTGTAGAAGAAAGGACAGCTCATGCGTGAGATTTCTATCGAGAGCAATGGCAGCCTCGAAAAAACAGCGGTGTATATCAATGGTGAACAAGTAGGCGGCATTCATCAGATTATGCTTCACATCAGCGAAGATGGTGATTTCGATACCATTATCGTCTATGAGGGTACTGACAAGCAAATGTACACGAAAAACATATTTACCGACTATTTGGACAACATTAAAAAAGTTCCTCCTACATTTACTGAAGAGGAAGCACAATTCTTACGGCTACTCACAATCACAAGTGATGGCTTACTCGAAAATACTATGGTGTACATTAACGAAGAGCCACAGGACGGTATTGTTGATTTACTTGTGCAAATTCAACGCGGTTCACCAGCTCAGAGCAGCGGCTTCACTTCGATATTCAAAAAACAACAAGGATACGGCGAACAAGCAATATTCCGTGCCGAAATTCGATACCGCAATCCTGATGAGTCTATCTCGACAGAGCTCATTTTTGGATAAAACTATTCTTCCACATTGCATTTCTGAATAACTCCTATGAATAGACTCTCTTTCAAGCCACACTCTCTGCTCATGTGTGTTTCTGCGACACTTGCAGCATTAGCGATATTACTACTTTCTTCTCTGGAAGCTGAGGCACAGCGCCGCGGCGGCCGCAGTAGCTTTGGAGGATTTCGAAGTTCTCCTTCATATGCACCAAGCCGACCTGCCATGCCATCCCAAAGTTATCGCTATACACCAAGTCCTGCAGCACCTTCTGCAAGCTCTTCGCTGCAACGCAGCGGTACAACAAGCTTTGGAGGAACACGGAGCATGGCTCCAGCAGCATCGAACTATCGCCGCTCCTATGGCATACCACGCCAGAGTACGCCTGTTAGCGTACCTGGAGCATCTTCGCCATACATTGTCCATAGCTATGGCGGCTTTGCTGATGGGCTCATGATGGGTTATCTTATGGGGCAGACCTCTGCACTTTGGTACATGCCATTTCATCCTGCGTTTTACTATTCTCGTCCTGTGTATGTCACAAATCCTGATGGAACGACAGAAGTTTACCCTCCAACATTCTCATTCTTTCGTTTGTTCCTTGGGATAGCTATTATAGGTCTTATTGTCTGGCTGATCATACGATTTTTCCGAAGACGCGCTGCTGCTTCTTCTCTAGATTTTTCCCAATCATCGTTTTCTTGAGAGAACAATAGCAATCTTTACCCTTCAACAAACAACAATGCCGCTTGGCTCATATCAAAACCAAGCGGCATTTTTACAGGGTGTATATGTAGCGGGGACAGGACTTGAACCTGCAACCTCTGGGTTATGAGCCCAACGAGCTACCAATTGCTCCACCCCGCGGTTTGCTAAGTTTTGCGAGCAGCAAAAATACTACTTTTTTGTATGTAATGCAAGGGTTTTTCTTTTTTACTTCAAAAGCATTCAGGCAAGTTTTGAGAACAATGTGCAAGCATACATATTTTCGCTCCAAGCGAAATTGAGTTGTGCGTCCTCGTAAATTCTGCTAGATTTGTGCTATACTTGCATAGTACTCATAGTACTACTATGCTTCGGTTAGATTTCAACTCATAAAGCCATGGTAACTGCTATACCAACTTGTTCCATTTATGTAATATTGTCATGAATAGACCTCCCTATAGACCAGAACAGTATTTGGATTTTTCTGACACATCTATTGTTGCTCAGCAACGAGCTGCTCTTGAGAAGGTGCGAAGCATGTTTGGCAAAGAGTATCCCAATATTATCTATGGTGAAGAAGTATTTACAGACAAAAAAGTTGTCTCTATCAATCCTGCTGACATCAGTGAGACTATTGGTATATTTCAAAGTGCTACACAGTCCGATGCCGAACGTGCACTTCAGAGTGCATGGAAAGGGTTTGAAACATGGAAAGATGTTCCAGCAGAACAACGCGCCGAGTATCTTTTTAGGGCTGCCGATATTGTGCGCCAGCGCCGCCTAGAGATTAACGCATGGATGATTTCTGAAGCTGGTAAAAATTATCCAGAAGCGGATGCTGACACATGTGAAGCAATTGATTTTCTCGAATTTTACGGGCGCGAAGCATTACGATATGCACAGCCCCAACCCTTGACGCGTATACCGGGCGAGGACAATTCATACTTCTACATTCCACTTGGCGCTGGATTTGTCGTTACTCCTTGGAATTTTCCTTTTGCTATCCTTGTGGGAACAAGTGCAGCTCCCATCGCTGCAGGAAACACAGTTGTTCTTAAACCAGCTATGGAAACCCCAATGATGGGCTGGATTTTCGCTGATATCATGCGGGAAGTAGGTTTGCCCCCCGGTGTGTTGAACTTTATCTCTGCTGACCCACTCGATGTGGGCGATTTTCTTGTACAACACCCCAAAACTCGCTTTATCTCTTTCACCGGCTCAATGCATGTAGGTCTGCGTATTAACCAGCTCGCTGCTCAACCACAGCCCGAACAACTCTGGATTAAGCGTGTTATAGCAGAAATGGGTGGTAAAGATGCTATTATCGTTGCTGATGATGCAGATATTGATGATGCGGTTCGTGGGACAGTTGCTTCGGCCTTCGGCTTTCAAGGGCAAAAATGTTCAGCATGCTCTCGTGTGATAGTTGATGAATGTATTCATGATGAATTTGTCACGAAGCTCGTTGCCGCAACGCAGGAACTTACTATTGGTAATCCCAAAGACAACGCCTCAATCGGTCCTGTATCATCACAGAAAGCAGAAAATAAGATTTTGGAGTACATTGAAATTGGCAAAACAGAGGGGAAGCTGCTTGTCGGCGGTAAAAAAGTTCCTCACCTCAATGGATATTATATTGAACCAACCATTTTCGACGATGTTGCTCCAACGGCTCGTATAGCTCAGGAGGAAATATTCGGTCCCGTACTAGCTGTTATACGAGCGAAGGACTTCAATCATGCGCTAGAAATAGCAAACGGAACGAAGTATGGCCTCACTGGTGCTGTTTACAGTACAAGTCCCGGACGGCTTGAGCGTGCTCGTAGAGAGTTCTTTGTTGGTAATCTCTATCTAAATCGTAAGTGCACAGGAGCAATCGTCGATGTTCACCCATTTGGGGGATTCAATATGAGCGGTACAGACTCCAAGGCTGGAAGCCGAGATTACCTTATGCTTTTTCTACAAGGGAAATCTGTGACCCGCAAGCTTCCTTAGCAGGATTACACACCTAATACGATAAGGGCTTCTCTTCTCTAGGAGAGAAAAGAAGCCCTACTCTAATGTTTATGTAACTACTAAAGAGGTTTTTATGGTTTTAGGATTTTTTCGCTTCACTGGACTGGTTTTCAGTTTTTGCCTTCTTCGCCGTTTTCGTCACTTTTTTTTTTCAACAGCTCTTGTCTTTACAATTATCTCCGCCAGCATATGCATATGTAGTTGCTATACTGACGAAAGCTGCTATATAAGCGCCAAGTAATATTGCTCGGGCTGTTCTCATTATGTACTCCTTTTAGAATAAGTATAGTCGAATCGCACAAAGTTGTTTAGTGCCACGTGATCGTTTAGTGCTACGTGCTACACTTGCGAATTTACAGGTAAGCAAGCACATAATCAAATCAATTAATCCAACAATCAATGCAGCAATCTCCAAAATGCTTGTTCGTTACCATCGAGCATATGATGCTGAAGCAAATATTTGACAAATAACATATACGTTTCCTCGTTTGACTACACCTATTCCCGTCAGGGATGCACTGGCACTCTCAAGATTATTTGCTGCATCGTTGTGCTTGAGCCACATCCGCATAGCATCGAACGCTGGGCTTGTACTCGCTGGCTCAAAAACTACAACGTTTCTTGTTATTCCCCGCTTCTTGTCCCATGCATCCACATCTTCGGTACTCAGCGTCGCGGAAAGATTCGCTTGAAGATTGCCTTTTGCAATCATCTCGCAGTATCGATATGCTTCTGCAGAAAGCGAATCGTTCAGAATCAGCTCACGAACCCGCACAGAAGCACGATGGTTATTGACACGTTCGAGAATACTTTGTTTGACGTACTCTGGCAACGTGTATTTGGGCAGCTCTACTGACTTGCTCCGTTGAATTTGGAACACAAGACAGAGAATAACAATACCTACAATAACGCGTGGTAATGTGATAATTTGTTTGCGTGATGCTGTGTCTAAGGGCAATTTTGGCTTTGTATTGATCATGACATCTGTCTCCGACTGAAAAACTCTTCTTATCTTCCCAAATCTTGTGCCAAATCGTGTTCCAGCAAGGCCTGAAGTGCTTTTCGAGCGTGTAGGTGTTAATTTTTTCTGACACTCCATTGCATGACTGTAAGATTGTTCTGACAGTTTTCCACAAAGTCTCCAGTCAAATGGAAAAGTTCGTCTCGCTTTGAGAATTTTCATTCTCAAACAACACACTATGTTTGTAAGAATTAGGACGGTGGAGCAGATACCCTTGGTTAGTGCTGTATGGAGAAATTATCGTAGCAGCATTTGAAAAGATTCCGCTTCAAAGATAAAATGTTGTGCAAGCATACGTGAGAATGGGTTTACAAAATTCATGCGTTCTGGATGCCATTGTACACCTAATAAGAATGATTTCCCCGTAGCGTCGTTCCATTCAATTGCCTCTTTGATACCATCATCGGAAAAAGCACTAACACATAAACCATTCCCAAGACGCTCAATAGCTTGATGATGTGCGCTATTCACTACACCGTCAATTTCGCCAGTAATCTTCATAAGGAGAGAGCCTGGCTCAACATGTAGAGCATGCTCACTATCTTGATCATCAATTTGTGTATGTGTCTGATGTACTTGTGTGTCCGCAGCAATATCTACAATAAGCGTTCCACCCTCGGCAACATTCACCAGCTGAGCACCACGGCAAATTGCAAGAATGGGCATGGTCATTTCTCTCGCACGAGCATATAGTGCAAACTCTAGATCATCACGATCCTCGTCAGTGTAGCAACGGCTGAGTTCTGAAGCCTTGCCATACCGAGACGGATGAATGTCCGGACCGCCTGTCAGTACAAGAGCTGAGCATGATTCCAGCAGCTTTACTGCTTGCTGGTTTGACACAAGTGACAAATCGACACACGTGATCAGAGGATCTACTGCACGTAGCCATTCTTCATAGCGAGCATAGTTAGGTGATCCACTTGCCTTGGAGAGACCAATCTTCATACTAAGCTAAGCACATGCTCACTGGTAGTATTCTCGCACAAAAGTTATATATTCATGCACTGTATAGTACGTGCTACACCTAATTTGGACGACAGTTTGGAAGTTCGCCCAACACCATTCTCTTTTGACTTCTTGGCATGATTTTCAATAAACTACGCGTATTTGCTTCTGATACCCTGATATACGGCGTTAGCACTGTTGTAGGACGCTTTCTGACATTTTTGCTCACACCACTCTATACAAACTATGTGAGTAAATCAGCACTAGGCGATACAGCTTATTTGTACTCACTCATAGCATTCATTAATGTCCTGTATTCATGTGGGCTCGACTCAGCATTCTTCAAGTACTTTCGTTTCTCAACAAGCTTAGATAACAAGTATAAAGAATACAACTGCAGTATATTCGCTCATGCACATATGGGCATCGTGAGCCTAAGCTCTTTACTCACTTTGTGTATATGTATTATGCCTTCGACTATCGCGCAGCTCTTACGCTTAGACGAAGCTTCTGCTTCGATTATTGTGTATGCAGCTCTTATAGCATTCTTCGATGCCTGTGCTGTTGTACCCTTCGCGGCACTACGAATGGAATCGCGCTCAAAACGCTTTGGCTTACTCAAGCTCAGTGTGATTGCTTTAAATGTTGTAGCAAACCTTGTACTTGTTGTATACATGCGCATGGGAATACGTGGAATATTTCTCGCCGGAACATTCTCCTCTTTTGCTGGTATTGTTCTTCTTGTACCCGAGTTCAAACGATACCTGTTTACACACAGAATACGACTTGACCGAAGACTTTTTCGAGAATTACTACAGTTTGGCTTACCGACTATACCTGCTGCTGTTTCAGCAATTATGCTACAAGTAATTGACAGACCGATTCTCAAACTGTTCGTTGACAGCGCTGCTGTTGGTTTATACCAAGCTAACTACCGTCTGGGTATTCCTATGATGATGGCTGTAACTATTTTTGAGTATGCATGGAAGCCATTTTATCTTCGAGAAACTTCAGGAGCAAGAACCCGCAAGCAGCGACACATTGCATATTCTCTGCTTTCTCGCATACTAACGTACTTTACTATTGCTTGCGGAATAGTGTTTCTCGTAGCAGGATTACTTATAGAGTTTGCCGTTCGTATGCCATTTGTTGGCGGACGGTTCATTCACCCATCGTACTGGTCAGGACTCTCCCTTGTACCAATTGTTCTTGGCGGGTACTTTTGCAATGGGTTGTATATCAACTTCGCCGCAAGTGTTTATATACGTAAACGCACAAGGTATCTTCCAAGGGTTACTGGTGCATCTGCACTTGCCAACATTGCTCTCAATCTTGCTCTCATTCCACTATGTGGAATTTGGGGAGCAGCATGGGCAACACTTGGTGCATACATGCTCAGTGCCATTCTTATGTACTGTATTACACGGCGCATTTATCCACTACGGTATGAGTGGAAGCGCATACTAACAGCAGTGCTATTGTGCATTCTTATTTTTGGTGCTGCTCACTATACTACCGAAGGGATGAGCACTATACTACGGTTTACAGCAAAAGTTGCATGGATTCTAACATATCCTCTAGCACTAGCTGGTCTGGGCTTCTTTAGGGAAGAAGAGCAGGCACTCTTCACAAGAAAGTAGATGATAGACAACGTACTATAGTGAGATTTGGCTTTATTCCTAGCAAAATCTCTATGTACTAATCCTATTTCACTGTGGCTCTATTGCGCAGTGTTTGTACTGCTATCCTATTCCGCACCTTTTCTCCTACTGATACGCCCTGCGATACCTGCCACACAAGAATACCACCAACTACTCCTAGTACAATATCACCAAGCCACATGGCAAGCCATGGAGCCATGAGACCTCTATCAGCAAGCCGCTCACCTGTGAGCAAAAATATCCAGTATATGACGTAGAACACCAGTGTAATCGCACCACTGATGCCAAAGTTTCCCCGCTTTGTGATAACGCCAAGCGGACAGCCTACAAATGCAAAAATAAAGCATATCGCTGGAATTGCATACTTCTTATGTATCTCCACAAGATACTTGTTCGCTGTCATCGTCTTGTCGCGCACGTTGAATATTTCACTTTCAAGCATCGACATTACGCCCGTAATTCGGCTTTCAGAGCGCCATGCAGCATCCTTTCTCGTACTAGGTTGTACAGCAGAATCTTGTCGCGATGTTTCACGTCTGCTAGCCTGAATCTCTTGTATGGTAGTGTCTGGTCCTACGACAAAATCAAGCTGTTGAGTAACATATCGATGAATAGCCTGGCGAGAACTTGTTATCTTGTTCAGATTGTCATTCACTACCTGTTGCATGTCAGCTATGCGCATTGTGCGATCTCCTCGCGCATGAAGACTTGCGTCGCTATAAGTAAACGCAAAACCGCTTGCATCCATAATTACTTGATGCTGCTGAAACTGCACACGTTTATAATCGCCTATCCCGTGTTGGTTAGTTTGATGAAGCTCCCCACGATAAAGTATAAGCACGGCTTTTTTGTAATCTGTTGAAAAATTGATAACTCCTGTATCAGCGGATACAACACTCACGACATCAAATGAGGTATTGTCGTACAATGTTACTCCTAGCATGACCCCTCGTGCCGTATCTATATCGCGTGCCAAAATGGTATAACCTTCTATTTGCGAGGAAAACTGTCCTTTATTCAGAATAAATGTTGGCTTTTTGCGTTGTATATCTATCATGAGCATTTGTGCACGATAGTTTGCGTCAGGAAGCACAGAGTCATTAAACCAAAATAGCCACAAAGAGAGGATACCACTTGCAAGCAGTACTGGACGCATCATACGCACTAGACTCACTCCACTTGCCTTGATAATTGTAACCTCGTGTGTAGAAACTAGTGTTCCAAACGCCATCAGCGTTGCTACTAGCACACCAAGCGGTACAGCAAGAGTTATCATCCATGCCATATTAAGGATGATAAGTTCTAGAATAATCGATGTCCCCAAGCCTTTCCCCACCATTTGCGGTAAAAAAATAATCAGAAAGTTGAGCAGAAAGATAAACACTACTGTAAAAACCCCAAATAGAAAAGGTGCTAAGTGAGCACGTAGAATGTACATACTGACGCGGATCATACTCACTCTTCGGTGGTTCAGCTCTTCATATCCCCGAGTGCTAGAGGGTCATTAGCACACATTAAAGCTTCTACGCTTAGGAGCGGTTATGCTCACATGTACTGGAATCTTGGCAAATGGCAAATATTTGGAGAGAATGATTCAGAGGCTTGAAGCCATTCTTGGCTGCAATGCGGTTTTGAATTTCACTCAATATTTCTTCTTGAAACTCGACAATATACCCGCACTCAGTACATATCAAATGGTCGTGATTTGGCATTTTATCAGCCAGCTCAAATCGAGCGCTATCGCCTTGAAAGCGGTGCTTGACAAGAATGTTACAGCGTGTTAGAAGATCTAGCGTTGAATACACTGTAGCACGAGAAACCTGAACATTCTTTGTACGCAACGCCAAGTATAGCTCATCAGCACTGAAATGTTCTTGACATTGCAAAACACCTTCGAGTACGTAGTATCGTTCTTGAGTATTTCGATACTTCTTCTCGCGAAGAAATTGTGCAAAGCGCTCCTTAATGCGTTCAGCGTCGGTGCTACTAGCAGTACTCTTCCCTCGGTCTGAGCTTTGCGCCGCTGCAGTACCGCCACTTGCGCAATTCTCATCACAGGGAGTAACAATCGGTAATGAAAGAGAAGGACTTGTCTTCATAATCACTGGGGGAGGTTATACAGTTACTGCATGCACTACCCATACAAACTTAACATACATGAATTCTACACTTTACCTTTACAAGTACAGCAAGTGTTTTTGAAGTGTAAAATTATCAAAATACTTCGCAAAATCGAAATCAATTCCCTCAAAAACTCTGCAAAAATTAGAAGAATCTGAATATTTTTGCATCTCTTCAACGCTATACTACTTCATTTGCCACATATTCCGCTTACCTGTTACTGCTTGCTATTGCTGCTCCACTTATGAGAACATGGTCTATAGATGACTCCTACGAGCTCTACAACATGGGAGGCTGGGGTTCTGGATATTTTGGAATCAACCAGAAAGGGCATGTTATTGTTAAGCCCCGGCGTACAGAAACTCCTGCCATAGATTTGAAGGAACTCGTTGATGACTTACTTCTCAAAGATATTTCTTTACCCATTCTTGTGCGATTTTCTGACATTATCGGCGACCGTATAGCACAAATTTCTCAATGCTTCCAGACTGCTGCACAAGAGTACGGCTACAAAGGACGATATTTTGGAGTGTATCCAATCAAAGTGAATCAGCAAAAGCATGTTGTCGAGGAAATTGTTCGTTACGGACGAGAGTTCAATATAGGTCTGGAAGCGGGCTCAAAGCCTGAGCTCCAGGCAGTGCTAGCGATTATGGATAATCCCGAAAGCATTATTGTCTGCAATGGCTACAAAGATGAGGAGTTTATCGAGCTTGCGCTTCTTGCTCAAAAGATGGGGAAGGAAATTTTTCTTGTAGTAGAGAAGCTCAATGAGCTTAAGCTTATTAAGACTGTTGCTGAGCGTAATAACGTACGACCAAATATCGGAATACGTATCAAACTAACAAACTCTGGTAGTGGCAAGTGGGAAGAATCAGGCGGCGACCAGAGCAAGTTTGGCTTAAACGCATCAGAGCTTTTAGAGGCAATCGAGTATGCACGAGAACACCTTTTGCTCGACTGCATTACCATGATTCACTTTCATCTCGGAAGCCAAATCACGAATATCCGTCGGATTAAAGCAGGTCTTCGTGAAGTCTCGCATTTCTATGCACAGCTTCGCCATCTTGGCTGCAATATTCAGTTTGTTGATATTGGTGGCGGATTAGGCGTAGATTATGACGGCTCTTCTTCTCTTGCTGCTAGCAGCATGAACTACTCCATGCAAGAATATGCCGATGACGCTGTGTATATGCTATGCGAAGCATGCAAAAAGTATAACTTGCCTCACCCTAACCTCATTACAGAATCTGGTCGTGCACTCACAGCACACCATTCCGTGCTTGTACTCAATGTTCTTGAAGCAACGAGCCTCCCTATGTGGGACGATGACAAAGATACCGTTACACCGAATGACCATCAGATTGTTCAGGACATGTACGCCATCTATAAGCATCTTTCGCCACGTAACGTAGGAGAAAACTGGCATGATGCCCAGCAACTTAAAGAAGAAGCTTTGAATATGTTTTCGCTTGGACTTCTTGACCTACCAACTCGCGCTAAAACTGAAAAGCTTTTTTGGACGATAGCTCGTTCTGTTCGGAAGATTGCTTCTAAGATGAAAAATGTTCCCGACGAGTTTGAGCAACTTCAAAAGGTTCTCGCTGATAAGTATTTCTGTAACTTCTCACTCTTTCAATCTCTTCCAGATGCATGGGCTATTGACCAATTATTCCCTATCATGCCTATTCATCGTCTCACAGAACGCCCTACACAAGAAGCTACATTGCAAGATGTAACGTGCGACTCCGACGGCAAAATTGAGAAGTATATTGGGATGTACGACTATCCCTCATTTCTTCCAGTTCACCCCCTACGGGAAGGTGAGCCCTACTATATCGCCGTTTTTCTTGTGGGAGCATATCAGGAAATTCTTGGCGATTTACACAATCTCTTTGGTGATACGAACGCCGTACATGTAACTCTGAATGCACAAGGAGAATTTGAAGTCGCCCAGATTATCGAAGGGGAAACAGTTGCTGACGTCCTTGAATATGTGCAATTTAATCCAAAAGAGCTTGTGCGTACGATGGAGAAATGGGTAAGCGCATCCGTCAAAGAATCTAAAATCACTCTTGCGCAAGGCAAAGAGTTTCTTGCAATGTACCGCTCTGGTCTATATGGATACACATATCTTGAAGAGTAAGATATCACGCTATTTGTATCACACCTTAACTACACACTGTGCCACATGTATTCATTGGAGCAAACCGACAGACAGCTTCTTGGAACAACTGCACATATCCGCTACCATCTGCACTTTGAGCATGCACATCGACATATTGTCCGCATCGTCATGGAAGTTGATACCGAGCGCGATGGAGCACTAGTATTAGGTTTGCCAGTTTGGATTCCGGGAAGCTACAAAATTCGTGATTACATCTCCACTCTCGGCAGCTTTACGATAGTCAATCACGATGGTATAGCACTACAATGGGAATGGATTGCGAAAAACCGCCTGCAAATTCAAGCACATCGTGGAACTGTACGGATAGAGTATGTATTCTACGCCTATGAAAAAGACAGTACTATACGCTCTTCCCATGTTACACGAACACATGCTTTTCTTAATCCTGTAACGTGCTGCATGTTTGTGGAAGGTCGAGAGTATGAAATCCATCACTGCTACTTTCATCACGACCGCACACAGTGGAGACATATCTCCACAGCTCTTTCTCCAATAAAGAAAGAATTTTCTTCATCAGAGCCTCTTGTTCTCGGCGCGTTGAATTATGACATTCTTGTTGATTCACCGATTGAAATTGGTAATCACTTTATTGCACGATTTGAATATCAGGGCTCATTGATAGAAACCGCTATAGTGTACAGGGGAAATTGCAACCCTGCATGGCTTGCAGAGCGTATGCAAACAATTGTCGAATGTGAGGCTCGCATCTTTGGAGAGCTACCTTTCGACCGCTATGTTTGTATCATCCATTTGATTCCGGGTATGCGCGGCGGCGGTTTAGAGCATGCACGCTCCTCTGTCAATGCTATAGACAGCTGGAACGATACAACAAAGCTCCACCGTCTACTCTCACTTCTTGTTCACGAATTTTTCCACGTGTGGAATGGCAAGAGGATTCGACCATTAGAGCTCGGACCGTTTAACTACAACAAAGAAAATTACACTCGTATGCTGTGGCTTGTTGAGGGAGCTACTTCATACTACGATGATTTTTTGTCGTATCGTTGTGGCTTCTACACACGCGACGAATACCTTACGATACTGTCTAGAGATCACCTTACCCCTTTTTTTCGTCAACCTGGACGTAACGAAGCAAGCATTCGTGATAACAGCTTTCAAGCATGGGTCAAGCTCTACCTGCCACACGATGACTCAATAAACCGCAATGTGTCGTACTATCTTCATGGTGGGCTTATATTTCTTTGCCTTGAGCTGTGGATTATTAGTGAGTCAGGTGGAAAAAAGCGTCTTGATGATGGGTTTCGCGCTCTTTGGAAACGCTACAAAGAACACCCCGAGCGAGGAATAACGGAAGAAGAGTTTATTGTTCTTATGGAAGACGCAACCCATGTTCCTATTCGTGATGCCCTTACACAATGGCTTAGCGGGAGAGGTGATGAACTACCAATAGAACAGCTTTTTAAGCGCGTTGGGATTGAATGGAAGGAATCTAGCAGCACTTCGCCTGCTGTCATAGGCGAAGGCATTCCCAGCATGCCCCTGCATAAGAAACCCTTTACAGGGCTAACACTGAGAGCTGAACAAGGTCGGCTATTTGTAGCACAAGTAGAGGCATATTCTCCCGCATATGATGCAGCTATAGGTGTCGATGATGAAATTCTTTGCGTCAATGGTATGCGTTGTACCTGTGTTGAAGAATTTGAGACAGCACTTGCTCAAAAAGGCATTGGAGAGTCATCTGAAATTCTAATTGCATCGGATTATACTCTTACAACTGTGTACTTGAAACCAACACCACTGCTGGAACGTGTCCTCGTTGTTAGAGAGGACGCCACCCCCGACCAACAGGCTCTCCTGGAGTATTGGCTGGCTAGGTAGATAGGAATTCTTATGTACACAGTATCTACAAACACAAAGTTATAAACTAGTGTGGGGTAAAGAGGCGATATCTCTTACCCCACCAGCATTCGAGATAGTGCCCACTAGCACCCAAGTTTTATGATATAGGCTCATCATGAAATTGCTGGCTCTCAGTAGAGCCAGAAAGTGCTGTTGTAGAGGACCGACCACCACTAATAGTCTCCGCTATCATATCAAAATATCCTGTACCTACTTCGCGTTGATGTTTCACTGCCGTATAGCCCTGTGCTTCAGCAGCGAACTCTGCCTCCTGAAGCTCTGAGTATGCAGCCATTCCCCTATCACGATACCCACTGGCAAGATTAAACATTGAAAAGTTTAGCGCATGGAATCCCGCCAATGTAACGAACTGAAATTTGTATCCGATTGCACCAAGCTCACGCTGGAACACAGCAATTTCTCCCAGTGTCAAGTTACGCTTCCAATTAAACGACGGCGAGCAATTGTATGCAAGAAGCTTATTGGGAAAGTGTGCATGCACTGCTTCGGCGAATTTCTTCGCTTCTTGCATATCGGGTGTTGCTGTCTCGCACCATAGAACATCTGCATACGGAGCATAGCTCAGCGCACGAGCTATTGCTGCATCAATACCCGGACGTAAGCGGTAAAATCCTTCAACAGTGCGTTCTCCTGTGCAGAACTCTTTATCTCTATCATCAATATCGCTTGTGAGCAATTCTGCAGCATTTGCATCCGTACGAGCAATCAGAATTGTCGGTACGCCACAGATGTCTGCTGCAAGGCGAGCAGCAGTGAGTGTTCGAATAAAATGCGATGTTGGCACAAGTACTTTGCCTCCTAAATGACCACATTTCTTCTCAGATGCAAGCTGGTCTTCAAAATGAACTGCCGCTGCTCCAGCTTCTATCATGAGCTTCATTAATTCAAAAGCATTTAGCGGACCACCAAAACCCGCTTCAGCATCGGCAACAATAGGTGCCATCCAGTGCACAGAAGTATCGCCTTCAGAAAAAGCAATTTGATCTGCTCGGCGCAATGTGTTGTTTATCCTTCGCACAAGGTCGGGAACGCTATTCATGGGATAAAGGCTCTGGTCAGGATACATCTGCCCTCCTACGTTAGCATCAGCAGCAACCTGCCACCCTGAAACATAGATTGCTTTGAGACCAGCTTTTACCATTTGCATTGCCTGATTCCCAGTAAGTGCGCCCAAAGCGTGGACATAGTCCTCTGCTGTCATAAGCTTCCATAACCGCTCTGACCCTTGCTCGGCAATCGAGTATCGTATATCTACTCTGCCCCGTAGCTTCACAACACTTTCCGCCGAGTATGAGCGAATAATACCGCTCCATCGATCGTTTGCACGCCATTCCTGTGCGAGTTGCTCTGCTGTTTTCATGATACTACTCCATGTGATGGTAATAATGATAGAGAGAATTATAACTGTGGCAATACGACCCTGACACTAGGCTATCTACTTCGCTATGAAACGTTGTGCACAGCGTAACGTGTAGGATTCCTTCTCCAGCCTCAGTACTTCAAAATATACACAGCTCGGTGGTCTATATTTCGCTACACTTACACACATTTCCACCACTCGATGCAGTATACTGTCGAAAGGATACACATACCACACAAGCATAAAAATATGCAAACGACAATTGATCCAAAAGCGAAAATTTTCTTTAAGCGAAATTTTTTATTTTTTACGCTGTTGATATATCAACTATCCGATTTTTCTACACACTACCTCGTACAAATTCACCTGTAGAAAGTTCACATAATCCACAAGTGAATTACGTATATTTGCTTATGTATACCTGTGCAATGATTTAGCACAAACATTGCTGATTGCAGCCTTGTACCTATTGATGTGTTGCCACAGGTTGCATGCAAGATTGTATGAGCTTCATTACGTATAGTATGGCTAAGCAGAAATACACAATTCTTGTCATAGATGATGACCCAGCAGTACAAGTAGTATGTAGCGCTCTTGGCGAGCATTACGATAGGGTCATATTTTTTAGTGAACCTGATTACAGCAAAGCATTTGCTGATGTCGAAAAACTGCGCCCCGACCTCGTATTGCTCGATGTTTACATGGGAGATAAAATGTGCTTCGATGCCCTCGATATGCTTCACGAGCGAGGCATTAAAATACCAGTTATCATTATGACTGGCTCATCAGATATACGCATTGCTGTTCATGCTCTCAAGTCTGGAGCAGAAGACTTCATTGTTAAACCCCTCGACCCGATTCAGGTGGAATCAGCTGTTCAGCGCGCATTGCGGAATTACGACTTACGCCGTCAAATGGATGTGCTTCAGGAACGCCTTCAAGAAGAAGAACAAAATGAGCTACTCGGAAACTCGGAAACTATGCGTCAGGTCAAGCAATTCGCAGATATTTTCGCTCAAACAGATGATACCACAATTCTCATTCTCGGTGAGTCTGGCACGGGCAAGGAACTTATGGCACGTTATATTCACCGACGCTCACCACGTGCTAGTGGTCCTTTTGTTTCTGTCAATTGTGGTGCGATTCCACGTGAGTTAGCAGAAAATGAGCTTTTTGGATATGAACGAGGAGCATTCACAGGAGCGACCGAAAAAGTTAAGCCGGGGCGCTTTGAAATGGCACATCGAGGTACAATACTTCTCGACGAAGTGGGTGAGTTGAGTTATGAAATGCAAATTAAGCTTCTCCGCGTGCTACAGGAGCGCTCTTTTTATCGTCTGGGCGGGAGCAAAGAAGTCTCTGTTAATGTGCGAGTCATTGCTGCAACAAATCGTAACCTTGAAAAAATGGTTGAAGAAGGAAAATTTCGCGAGGACTTATATTTCCGACTGAATGTAGGAACAATCATGATGCCTCCACTACGAGAGCGTCCGGGTGATATCATGTTACTGGCAACGGCATTTTTGAACGAATTCAACAAAAAGTTTGGTAAGCGGATTGCTGGCTTTACACCCGATGCTATCGAGGCTTTAGAATCCTACGAATGGAAAGGTAATGTTCGCGAACTACGTAATGCTATTGAGCGCATTACCTTGCTTGAATCCGGCGAAATGATTACAAAAGACTCTATTCGTTTCTTGCGCGTAGGAATGGGAACTTCTATTTCCTCATCGCCGCAGCTTGCTAGCGGGCAGCATACCTTGACAATTTCCAAGCAAGGAGCAAAGTTGGAAAGTGTCGTACGCGACCTTTTGGAACAGACTCTACGCCTTACTCAAGGCAACCAAACGCAAGCAGCGAAAATGCTTGGCATTACTCGTGCTGCTCTCAAGGCCCGAATAGAGCAGTATGGTCTTTCGGTAAATGATGAGGAATAGACGTATTCGACTGGTCTTTTGCCCGATATAGCTATACCTCTTCTATTGAAAACTTATTTCCGCTAGTATCTATTGGCACGGGATACTTTCCAGTAAAACACGCTGTACAATAGCCAGCATCTTGGGGTACAGCCGATAGAAGCTTTTCCACCGATAAATACCGAACGGAGTCGGCTTCTACCGCTCTAGCAATCTCTTCCTCATTGTTATACTGATTTGCAACCAGTTCCTCTCGATCTGGAAAATCCATACCGTACTTGCAGGGATGGGTAATAGGAGGGGACGATATACGCAAGTGCACTTCACGCGGCTGTGCTTCACGTATTAATCGCACAATTGAGCGGGAGGTTGTTCCACGAAC
Source organism: Candidatus Kapaibacterium sp. (assembly GCA_025055035.1). Lineage (GTDB taxonomy): Bacteria > Bacteroidota > Ignavibacteria > Kapaibacteriales > UBA4661 > PH2015. The sequence continues at coordinate 42,250 of JANWZB010000002.1, read as the reverse complement.
AATCGAATCATCGACAACTACCACTTTGCGATTATGAAGCACTCCACGCACAATGTTGAACTTCGCCTTTACCTTGAATTCTCGCTGATCTTGCCCGGGAGCAATAAACGTTCTGCCCACATAGTGGCTACGGATAAGCCCAATCTCATACCGCGTTGGAATGCCAAGCTTTGTCGCATTCTGTGCGAAACCAATTGTTGCTGTGTTCGCGCTATCAGGCACAGCAATTGCACGTACAGGCTCATCGTCATTGTCTGGCATTACAGGATGCTCTTCAGCAAGAGCCTTACCAAGCTTACGACGTACCTTATCCACGTTGTGCCCAAAAATACGGCTATCGGGACGCGAAAAATAAATGTATTCAAAGATACAGTGATGGGATTGTGGCGTTATTTTGTCTATCACACATGAGTGTATTGTACCAGTTTCTATTGTCTCCCGGTCTATCATGATAATCTCATTGTGCCCTACTTCCCGTACAAATTCGGCACTTACAATATCTAGAGCACATGTTTCAGATACAACGAAATACGCGTACTCCTCGTTTCCATTGATATGCACCTTTTTACGTCCAATACACAGGGGCCGAAATCCATGTGGGTCTCTAGCGGCATAGAGTGCATGTTCTGTTAAAAGTACTAGAGAATATGCACCTTTCGCTGTTTGCAGGGAATCACGAATTTGCGCGATTTGTGTTTTTGCCTTGCTGCGAGCAATCAAGTGCAAAAACAATTCGCTGTCCGTTGTTGTTTGAAAAATAGCACCATCATTTTGCAGCTGCTCGCGTAGGGTTCGTGTATTTGTTAGATTACCATTGTGTGCAAGGGCAATGTTCCCAGCACGATATTTAATCCAGAAAGGCTGAATATTGGCGGCTTTGGAACTGCCCGTTGTTGAGTAGCGGTTGTGCCCAATAGACGCTGTGCCTGCTAGATGCTCTGTAAGAATACCTGGCTGGGAAAAGACATCGAGTACCAACCCCTCGCCTTTGTGAGCAGCAAAACGAGCACGACCATCTGCATCGATACGTGAAGCAACAATACCTGCAGCCTCTTGACCACGATGCTGCAGTGCATGAAGGGCGTAGTAACTCATCAGAGCTGCTTGTGGATGATTAAATACTCCTACAACACCACAATTAGCACGAGGCTTGTCTTCAATACTGTTGCAAACTTCATGATCTTGTTGATATGCACTTTGCTTTTCCACAACAGTTCGGCGCAATACAGAACATTGCTGACAAGAAGTCATAGTGATGACACCTCAGACGAAAGTGTTTTCAGTTTCAAACTTTGAGGATGAGGAACAGAGATACTCTACTGGTTGCCCACTTCAACTTACAAAAAAGTTCTAACATATATGCACGTACAGCTACACAAAACAAACAACAGAAGGCTGTACCATCTCAGCGATAATACAGCCTGAGAAGCCACGAAACTACATGCTTATGCAACTACTTCACAAAGAGCATCTCTTGATATGTGGGTAGAGGCCAAAGATCGTCGGGAATAATTTTTTCTAGCTTGTCAGCAAATTCCCGAACTTTTGCCATTGCTGGAATCACTTTGGAGTGCATATGCTTTGCTTTGCTTTGTATAGCATCTCCTCCCTCGTCAGCATTGACTGCAATAAGCTTGCTCAGAGCATCTTTGAACCCATCAAGTAGTGCCGATGCTTCTTTGAGCGACTGCTCTACTGCTTTAGATTGCATTCCAGCAGCTTTAAGTGAGGTTACTGTTTCAGCAAGACTACGCACATACCGAGTAGCAGCAGGAAGAATGCTACGCTGCGCAATAGATGCTGTTGTTTCTCCTTCGATGTTGATGGTTTTAAAATACTGGTCAAGCAGTACTTCTTCGCGAGCAAACCATTCGCGCTCATTGAGCACACCATACTTGCTGAAAAGAGTAATGTTTTTCTTGTCATGGAATGCCTCAAATGCTTCTAGCGAAGTATTCTTAATGTACAATCCGCGTCTTTTCGCTTCTTCTTTCCATTCTTCGCTATAGCCGTCGCCACCAAAGATGATCCGCTTATGCTGCTTAATAGTATTTTGCAGCACCACTTGCAAAGCCTCTTCAAGAGATTTTCTCGACCGCATGTGCTTTTCTACCTCGTCGGCAAGTTCATCAATTGCCTCAGCAGCAATAGTATTGAGCACAACAAGAGGGAAAGATATAGACTGACTCGAACCAACAGCACGAAACTCAAACTTATTGCCAGTAAAGGCAAATGGTGAAGTACGATTCCGATCACCAGCATGAAGAGGAATTGGAGGCAGTACAGGTGTTCCTAAGCCTAAAAGCCCTTTAGTATCGGACTTCTTCACTTTACCCTTTTCAAGCTGCATAAAAATTTTCTCTAACTGCTCTCCCAAGAAAATCGACATAATCGCTGGCGGTGCTTCGTTTGCACCAAGCCGATGATCATTGGCTGCTGTAGCAACGCTCAATCGCAGCAGATCCTGATGCTTATCAACAGCTTTGATAATTGCTGCACAGAAAAAGAGGAATTGCATATTATCATGCGGCGTCTCGCCCGGCTCAAGCAGGTTCATACCTGTATCGGTCGAAAGCGACCAGTTTGTATGCTTTCCGCTACCGTTCACACCAGCAAATGGCTTCTCATGCAAGATGCAATACATGCCATATTTGCGGGCAGTAGAGCGAAGCGTTTGCATGATAAGCTGCTGATGATCAGCAGCAACGTTACTATTTTCAAAAATTGGTGCAATTTCATACTGTGCTGGTGCTACTTCATTGTGCCGTGTTTTAACGGGTACGCCAAGCCGATATAGTTGCTCTTCTACATCAGTCATGTACGCAAGCACTCTATCAGGGATTGAGCCAAAATAGTGGTCTTCAAGCTCTTGACCACGAGGAGGCTTCGCACCAAATAATGTGCGACCGCATAATAAAAGGTCTGGACGATTATACGCGAAGTCTTCGTCAATCAAGAAATACTCCTGCTCAGCGCCAACGGTCGAATACACTTTTGTAACATGGACATCAAAAATCTTCAGTGCTCGAACGGCTGCTTTGCTGACAGCTTCCATTGAACGCAGAAGAGGGATTTTGTGGTCGAGTGCTTCTCCTGTCCACGAAGCAAACGCTGTCGGTATGCACAGCGTTGCACCACGAGGATTTTTCATGATGAAGGCTGGCGATGTTACATCCCACGCAGTATAGCCTCGTGCCTCGAACGTAGCACGTATTCCTCCAGAAGGAAATGAGGAAGCATCCGGCTCACCTTGTATGAGCTCTTTTCCTGAGAAGCGAGCAATAGCGCCTCCTCCAGCATTGGGTGTAATAAAGCTATCATGCTTTTCTGCTGTTGACCCTGTAAGTGGCTGGAACCAGTGCGTAAAGTGCGTTGCACCATGCTCAATTGCCCAGTCTTTCATTGCTACAGCAACAATATCGGCAATCTTCGGATCTATAGGCTTGCCGAGCTCAATCGTTGCTATCAAAGCATTGTAAACATCTTTAGGCAATTTTTGGCGCATTACCTCAATACTGAAAGTGTGCTCGCCAAAAATTTCATCGGCTGTAGGGCGCTTCTCTGGACTATTGGTATGTCCATTAGATGGAAATTTGCGCGCTGCTGCTACAACATCATAACGACGAGACGGTGTGTGTACCATATAGCTACTCTCTGAAAAATTTAAAATAACGAAAAGGTGTATGAGTAGAAAAGTGTTGTTTAGTGTCTGTGCCGTGTTTTCCCATTCACTACTGCTGGTACTGAACGTATCCCTGTGTTAATAGCTAACGACTCATGATGTGTTGAAAGGATAATGTTTGTTAATGTTTTTTTGACTCCACTCCATTCTTGAATACGCGAAAGAAGCTGCTCTAAAGAACCGGGACTGCTTGTGCGAACTTTGAGAATGTGCGAAGCATCACCTGTTACCGCATGGCATTCCATGATTTCTGGCTCTTTATCACAATTTTCCAGAAACTTTTTGTAGTTGTGACTACCTTCTACTGTTACAAGGATAAATGCAGCAATATGCAAGCCGAACGCTTCAGGCTGAAGTTTGGCAAAATATCCTTGAATGATACCTCGCTCTTCCAGCTTACGTACGCGTTCACTAACCGCCGGAACAGACAAATCGACAATCTCGGCGAGTTCGTTAAAATGAGCACGCCCATTTCTCTGAAGAACATCACAGATAATCTTGTCTGTTTCATTCAGTGTTGATAGTCCTGCCATGCAAACCACTCCCTTCGAGAATTTAAAATAATCCATAATTGTTTAAGAAAATAGCACCGCAAACATAAAACTTTTAAGAATTGTATGCAACTGTTTTTTCCTCAGCACTATATTTTTCTCAATATCTAGTACCTTTTGAAGATGTATTTGAAAAATGCTGTTTTTGCCACTAATTTAGTAGATACTTGTACTTCACATGTTCTACTTGCAGCACATTCAGATTCCTAGTGTAGTATCCATCATACATAGATCTCATCACAAACACTCTCTTGCTCTATGCCAAAAACTCTGTTTGAAAAAGTCTGGGACAAGCATGTTGTCGTCCAAGAACCTAATTGCCCTGCTATACTGTACATCGACTTGCACTTAATTCACGAGGTTACTTCTCCGCAAGCCTTCGCAGAATTGAGGGCACGCGGACTCAAAGTACGCCGACCCGATCGCACCATTGCAACATGTGACCATTCCACTCCCACAGTGTCACGCGACCTAGCATTTGCCGACGCATTAGCTGCAAAGCAAGTGCAAATTCTATATGCTAACGCACGAGAACATGGAATTAGGCTATACGACCTCTCGAGTGATAAGCAGGGAATTGTTCATACGATTGGACCTGAGCTTGGTCTAACACAACCGGGCATGACTATCGTATGTGGAGATAGCCACACATCGACGCATGGTGCGTTTGGAGCACTTGCCTTTGGCATTGGAACAAGTGAAGTTGCTCATGTCTTAGCCACACAATGCCTTTTGCAGCGCAAGCCCAAAACTTGCCTTGTGCAGATTGACGGCACATTGAGAAAGGGTGTCACAGCAAAAGATATTATTCTGGCACTCATTGCAAAAACAGGAACAGAAGGCGGCACAGGGTATGTGTATGAATATGCAGGATCGGCAATTCGGTCTCTTTCGATGGAAGGGCGCATGACCATCTCGAACATGAGCATTGAAGGAGGAGCACGGGCAGGCATGGTTGCGCCAGACGATACAACATTTGAATACATTGCTGGGCGAGAGTTTGCTCCTCAGGGTGCAGCATGGGACAAAGCACTTGCCTATTGGAAAACTTTACCTACAGATGAAGGAGCAGTCTTCGATCATACTATCACGCTTGATGCAAGCGCACTTGAGCCCATGATCACCTATGGAACAAACCCTGGCATGGGGATGGGCATTACACAAAGGATACCAGACCCTGCACATGCTAGTTCCGCAAATGAAAAAGTAGCTCTGGAAAAAGCTCTCGCATACATGAATCTGCGTCCAGGAGAACGAATTCTGGGGCATCCAATCAACGTTGTGTTTATTGGTTCCTGTACAAACGCTCGCATTTCAGATTTACGTCAAGCTGCCTCGATACTACGAGGGCGTAAAATTGCAGAAGGAATACGTATGCTTGTTGTTCCTGGCTCTGAGCAAGTAAAGCGTCAGGCAGAAGCAGAAGGACTAGACAAAATTTTCCGTGAAGCTGGTGCGGAATGGCGTTCAGCAGGCTGTTCGATGTGTATTGCAATGAATGGCGACGATGTTAAGGCAGGTGAATACTGTGTGAGCACATCAAACCGCAACTTTGAAGGTCGCCAGGGCAAAGGAGCTCGCACGCTTTTAGCCTCCCCACTGACTGCTGCTGCATCGGCAATTGTAGGCAAAGTAGCTGATGTGCGAGAGCTTCTGAACTGATTCTTAACTATTGTTTGAGTCCGAGCAGCTCTCGCCAAGCTCACAGAGCGTCTTAAATTCCTCCTCCGACAGAGAAACAACCGATAACCTTGGCTGCTTGAGTAGCCCAATTCTAACAAGCTGTGGAGTAGCCTTGATAGTTTTCAACCGAACAGGCTTTTTGAATTGCTGCAGCGGTCGGACGTCAACACATACCCATGATGGGTCATTGGTTGTAGGATCTTGATACGCTGTTTGCACTACTTCTGCAATTCCTACGACAGCTCTTTCTGACCCGCTATGATAGAATAACGCTCTGTCTCCAACACTCATCGCTCGAAGATTATTTCGTGCTTGATAGTTTCGCACACCATCCCAGGACGTTATACAGTCGCGCTGAAAATCAGACCATGAGTATGCTTCTGGTTCAGATTTAATAAGCCAGTATCTCATATCCGCCTGATACGTACTTAGCGTATAGCATTTTCTACAACAATGTTTACCGTTCGGCAGTAGAACCTTCCCTCTGGTGTCGTATTATCATGCAGCAAACCGTCGCTCCCACGCCCCTGCACAAGAGCATCAGGACGACTGAGTGCGCTTGCTGCTGCCTTTGCTCGCTGAAGAGACAAAGACTTATTTAGGAGACTACTACCAGTGCGATCTGTGTAGCCTACAATACTCACACGAGATTCGGGAAGTATTTGTTTACGAACAAATTCCAGTACATTGGCATTTTGACCCGTAATCTCTGCTCTATTGAAATCAAACAGTAGCAAACCAAACGTATTGACCTCCTTATCTGCAGCCTTCGCCGCACGCTTTTTAGAAATCGAGATAAGCTCCAGCGGTAAACTACCCGAAGCTATAGTATTTGCACCACTATCATCATTTACACTCAAACTATATTGCACAGGAACGGTAAGCTTTGGCGCTGTTGATACCTCTCGCTCTGTATTCCATTCTATGCGCTCCTGCGGTTTTCCCGTACCAGAAACAGTTTTGAGGATTTGAGTTGTTTTTCGGGACCTAGAACCGGTGCTTTGTACTACTGCAACATTCCATGTAGTAAGATTTGCTTGCGAGAGTGCATTTGTGCGAAAGCGTACAACAGGTGGCACGACAACCCTTAGCGTATCTTGAGCAAGAACCGTTGCCGTAAGCTCTGGTATAGAAGGAATCAATTCGACGCGGCGGTTTTCTGCTATGCCATCAGGTATTTGCTCATTAGAGAACTTTTCTGGTAGCCCTCGGAATTGAATCGGCATGCGTTCCTCAGGAATTCCCCATACTGTGTGAAGATACTCACGCACTGCTAGGGCTCGTGCTTCTGAAAGGCGCATATCATCTTGAGCCGTAAGCTTTTGTAAGATACTTGCGTGCTCAACTAGCGTCAACTGAGAAGTTGTTGCTGGTACCATATTTGCCTGCGTTGTTGTAATTGTTTGAGCATTGCTTGCTGATAATGCAAGTACTCGCGCCTGTGTGGCCGGAATTACGAACTTTTCTTTTCCTGATTTGCACCCAACAATCGTCAGCATTGAGGAAGGATAAAGGAGCATGCGGCTACCAATAATGTTGAGCACATTCCTGTACACATCAAGCGTCGATTGTGCAGAAAGAACTTTCTCAAATGCTTGTTTCGTCTCTATCAAGCGACGTGCTTGCTCTGGTGTAAGCTGATTATAACGGCGTGGAAGAGTAAATGAGTTGTTGTCAAAGAATATATAGTTCAAGAGTGGATGCATAGTTGTTGCAAGGAATTCCTCCACGCGTAAAGCTTGTATTGGATATTCAACGCTATCCTTACGGCTAGAGCTTGGATGAGGCTTTACACCAAATGGCTGAATATATGCAGAGAGTGCTGAATTCCCTGTACCAAACAGTTGAACTGTTGCAGGACTACCTAATCCACTATACTCAATATTCATCTGACAAGAAGTACGCCCACTATTTGTAGGCTTAAACCGTAGGCGCAACGACAGTGTAGCATTTGGGTACAAAATATATGATGTATCTGTACGAATAATTTGCGATGCATTCCCCACAAGGCGAAAATCCGTTGTATTAGGACCAATGAACGAAATACCAGTAATAATAACAGGCTGTAGGCTAATGTTTTTTAACACAGTAACTACAGTATCACGGTATTGCCTAATTTTCACCTCTTCAAAATCTACACTACGATTCATAACAACGATAAGTGGCGATACACCTGCTCCTGTCACAGATACATATCGCACATCTGACTGAGAGACAATCCGAAGCTGTGCTGGTCTCCCGCCCACGCAGCACGGCTTAAAGCGTACTTCCAGATTACGAGAACCTTTTGGGGGTACGATACACGGCGCTCCGCCTGACACAATACTATAGTCCTGTGCCGCACTACCAAGAAATGACAACTCATCAATGCGCAAAGGAGTATTATCCTCATTTTGGATACAAGCTACAATAACAGAATCCTTGCTGTCCCCACGCAGTTGCCGCCCCATATCAATGCTTTTAACAGAAAAACGAGGCTGAGTAATAGTAAATGGAGCAGCAGAGATAGCTTCTTGTACAGCAGTGGTGTCAAGCGCCCAAATTAAAGGGCTAGATCGAAAAATACTTCCAGCAGAGACTGATGCTGTTGTATTTATTCTCCAAAAATACACTTTATGGTCAGTGCCTACTGTAGCTGCATACGCACCATTAGGAGAAAATACCATATCGTACACTGCACCAGTATGCCCATCAGCTATGCCTATTCCACTTCCAACGCTGGATTTGCTGCGTGCTTCAACACCTCCAAGAATTTGGACTGTACGACCTGCAGATAAATCCCATATTCTTGCTGTTCTATCAGAACTCACACTTGAAAGTATCGCTGAACTATTAGGTACAAACATAATTTTTCTTACAATACCCTGGTGCCCTCGTAGATTTTGGATCCATCCTCCACCTTTGCCACTCCATACCTTGATAGTACTATCAGCGCTACACGTCACAACACGCTCCCCGTCGGGCGAGAAGATTCCCATATATACAACACTTCTATGTCCTGTGAATCGTTCCAGCTGTGTTCCTTTGCGTGTATCCCAGATTCGTGCTGTTCCATCAGCACTTGTTGTCAAAAGCTTCTTACTGTCCGGCGAAAATGCAGCGCTTAGGACAACATCCGTATGTCCTTCGCACCTGTAGAGTAACTCGCCTGTTTTCGCATCCCACAGCATAGCAACACTATCACCACCAGCTGTCGCGATAAGAGAACCATCAGGTGAAACAACAGCATCGTATACAGGGCCGTTATGCTTAAGCACAAGTGCAGTTTCTGCGTTCTCTATGTACCATACTCGTGCAGTACTGTCGAGGCTTGCGGTAAGAACACGGCTTACACGGCTCCCATCACTCGGGAAGAACCGCAATGCAGTAATTGCATCGGCATGATCGTAGTATACATCCACTAAGTCGCCACTTGCAGCGTCCCAAATTCGCACAGTACCTTCATCAAATCCGCCAATAACGTATTCGCCCTGCGGTGTTACGACAAGCTTACCGGGAAGTAGGGTGCTCTTACGCTGACCAAACTGGTTGCTAAAGTATATTTGCCCCATTGTACCTTTATCGAGATTCCATGCTCGCGCAACTCCTCCTGAACCAAGTGTTACAGCTGTACGATTATCGGGCAGAAAGACAGCACTTGTCATGAGGTCTTTGAAATGAGAAAATGTAGGCGATTGAAGCTGCCTTAGACGAACAAGTGCTCTAGTTGTTGAAGTTTTGGGTATCTGCCAATCTGTTCGCAGACCACTTGTAGCAGGAATGATTTTCTGCCACGATGCACCATTATCATCGCTGAACTCAATACTGACAGCCTCCGATGGCGTAATTCCCTGCCAACGAATCACCGTATCACACCCAGCAACATACTGCTCACCACCATTTGGCTCTAACAACTTCAATGTGGATTGCTGAGGCTTTTTTCCAGGGAATCCTGCACTGACATACAGAGTGTGGTTCCCACATACATTATCGTTCACTGTTAGTGTCGCAAAGGCATATCCTGAATCTGTAGGAGTATATTTTACAGTAACGACTTTACGCTGTCCAGACTTCAGGGTAAAGTACGTCGGTGTTACACTAAATCGTTCATCTGAACTCTCAATACTATTAACGGTAAACGCACTATTACGTGCACGTAGAACTAAACGCATCTCTCGCGACTTTCCCGGAGGAACTCCACCAAAGGTAATGTTTTCGCTCGAAAATTCTAGCGCCTTGACAGCTTTTGCGGGAATCTCGTAGGTAAACGCATGGGAGAGTAGGCGTGCAGGGAGCGATAGTGTTGCTTGCACACGGCTGACACTACATGTCTGCTCGCTGAGCCATGATACTTCGCATGGCTTACTCCCAAGAGCAAATTGTAACAGAATACGGTAGATTTGCTCAGCTTGTTGAACTGTTGTAATATTATCGAAGCACTCTCCTCCTGTCTGGCGTGCAATATTGCGTAGAATTTCGGGTGCAGGCATACCAACAGCAATACAGTATATGCTCACGCCATCGCTTTTTGCTACTTCAATTATTTGCTCTTCAGTTCCTCCGCCTTGTCCATCTGTAAGAAAAATGACGATACGGCGACTATACTTAGCATTTTGCATCACGAACAAGCTTCCTCCTTGCGGTCTGAGAAGTCCTGCATCATAATCTGTTCCCCCTTGAGGCTTCAAATTAGCGATAGCTTTAAGGAGACGCTTACGGTCTTGTGTAAAATCTTGGTTGAGATAGCTTATGTGGTCGTAACTTGTAATTGCACATTCGACATTTTCTTCAGGCATAGCCTGCACCCATGCACGTGCAGCTGCTTGTGCTAAGGACAAATGCGAAACGCCCGAAGTTCCTTCTTTCATTGAACCTGAAACATCAATTGTCAAAACAACAGAGAGAGACCGCACTGTGCTCTGCTGTGGAGAACACACAACAGCTGTTACAGTTCGGGGGACCCCATGCTCTCGCACAACAACATCACGAGCAGATATATCAGTTAGCGGTTTTCCGTCAGCATCGAGAGCAAAAAACTTTGCTCGGACCACAGGAAACGCCGAAGCATTGACATCAAAAAGCGTTAAAGATTGCGTGTACAATACATGTACAGATGAGAGCAGCAACACTAGAAGAGTTCCTCCGCATTGCGAGATGTGTAGTCGTTGCAGGTTCTGGCACATCAGCAACATTATGCTACAACATGCTGTTTTCAATGATGTTTTCCACACACAACGCAGCATATGGAAGCAACGCACAGCACACAACATCATAGCGAAGGGCACTATTTGAAAGTATTGCGACAAGAATTAAGCCCATAAAAATATCACTTTGGCAGCTCACGACAAACTTCAATATATTTGCAACGATTGATGTCTCAACTTCCCTGTGCTTCACAAATCATCATACCTATGCTCGACCAGCTTTATGATGTTATTTCTCCTCACCTTGCGAACCCGTACCTTCCCTCTGCTGCTATTGTCTGTGGTTCGGTTATTATTGGTATCATCTTACGATGGATAACAGGACGATGGCTTGTGCGTATAGCCGCACAAAGTGAAAATCAGTATGACGACATTCTTGTCGATGCACTACGGCGCAGTATTTTGTATGTCGTTATACTAACAGGGATTAACATTGCTCTACGGGAGTTACCACATGCGAAAGTAATCATGCCGTATGCAAGACCTGTACTAACAGCTAGCTTTATCCTATTACTCGCCTACATACTAACAAAGGTGCTCAAAATGCTTGTTCGTATTCAAGCAGAAAATGAGCACAGCCGTGTAGCAGCTGTTTCGCTCACCCGTCGAGCAATAGAGATCGTAGTATATACAGTCGCTTTTGTTATGGTACTTCGGTCTTTTGGTGTTGATATTGCGCCGATTGTTACAGCACTTGGTGTGGGAGGATTGGCAGTTGCTCTGGCACTTCAGGACACACTCTCTAACCTTTTCGCAGGAATCTATATCACACTAGCACGGCAAATATGCGTTGGCGACTATATCCGCACAAGCGACGGATTCGAAGGCTATGTGCGCGATATTGGCTGGCGTAACACTGTTATCGAAATGCTAGAAATGAACTGTGTTCTTATTCCCAATAACAAACTTGCTCAAGCAATTGTTATTAACTATAACCTTCCTACAGAAATACAGTACTTGCTTCTGACGTTTGGTGTACACTATAATACCGACCCTCAGCTTGTGGAAGATGTTCTTCTCAAAATGGTTTATCAGTACGGCTCTGCTACACGCGAAGAAGCCTTCGCTGTACCTTCTGGTAATCCCAATTTGTCTGGCAAGATACGGGGTTTACTGTACAACCCAGAGCCTCTTGTGCGCTTTCGCGAGTTTGGAGAGTACACACTGAACTTCCGCTTACTCATCGCCATCAGCCACTTTGACTTACAATTTGAGGCGCGAAGCAACGTTATGAAACAGATTTACTACACGTTCAAGGATGCTGGAATCACTATGCCTATGCCTATCCGTGCCCTACAAATTGGTTCAATACCTGACACAGGAAGCACCACAAGCATCAGTGCTTCCGAGATTCGAGAGCTACTGCAAGAATTTGGGAAGCGATCCTACAAAGCCTCGTAATGCTTTCACCTTAATTGTTCTTTTCACTCCCTTTTGTACACATACGGGCAATATATGCACATGCTAAGTTTTACACAGAACTACAAGATCTTCATCATGAGCACTTCATCAATATAGCCTGTTTCAAGCTTCAGAGCTTGATACTCAATACCATATTGGATAAAACCCAAGCTTTCGTAAAACTTATGTGCTGGTGAGCCCGGAGGTGTAACAGTAATGAGCACTTGCTCACATCCTGCATCTTCTTTTGCCGCCAACAAGATAAGTTCAGCAATTTTTTTACCAATCCCGCGCCCTCTGTACTCTGGCTTCACATACATTCCCCACATAATTCCTTTGTGCCGTCGCTTTATCATGGTATAAGGGCATGTAAAGCAACCCATACCTATAAGAGTACCATCACTGGCGAACGCTCCTAATGAAAAGCTAAACGGGTATTTCAAAATTCTCTCAAAGTAATGCTCTTTGTCTAGAAGAGGCGCTGTGCTATAGGAATCATAGTCTGGACCAAATGCTTCGGGTTCATTACGCAATGCTTCTTCTCGCAAACGAACAAATGCTGTAAAATCCTCCTCTTCAAGTGGCCGAACATGTATTGTCTTATCCATATGCTCTGACTTTAGAGTATCCATGCATGACAGCCAGCAGATTGGAGTTGGCGCTTCATTGTCAAGAGACCACTTTCTATACCGCAGAATTTCATACCAAAGAGAGCTTCTGCCTTGTAAGCAATTACACCCCCACGCATGGGTCGTGGAGCAAGCTGGCGCAGTTCTCGTGTTGAAATTGGCTGAACAAGATCTTCGGGCAGGCGGAATATGCGCGCGATTGCCCGTGCAAAGTCATACCGAGAAACCCAATCTGCACCGCCAGCATGAAATATTCCCTGCGCACGCTTTCGTATGATCTTTTCTACCATGTATCCAACGTCATCTATAAGCGTTGGATTAGAAAACTGGTCAGATACTACATAAAACGGCTTTCCCTTATCCAATTGATGCAATGTCCATGATACGAAATCATGTTTTTTTTGCTCAGTGTATCCATACAAGACGTTCGTGCGGATAATCGTATAATCAATATTCCCTCCAATACATACATTTTCCCCTGCAAGCTTTGTTTTTGCATAATATCCAAGGGGATTAGGCGTATCTGTCTCGACATACGGGCCGTGCTCGCCGTCGAATACATAATCCGTAGAAAAATGAATCAAATGAGCATCTACTAAACGACAAACAGCGACTAAATTCTCTACAATACACACATTTGCTTTCCATGCTTGCTGGCGCTCAATTTCCGCTCTATCAACATTAGTGTATGCCGCAGTGTTAATAATCACATGTGGCTGGATATATAAACATAGCTCTTTCAGGTGTTTTCGGTTGCTGACATCACATACAATAATTTTTTCTCCATCAGGATGAGCAAACCCAGAGATTCCTGAAGTAGTAAAATATAGATTGTGCCTAAGCGGAGACATAAGAAGAATGCGCGCGATAGCTTCTGCCACCTTACTACCTGCACCTGTAATGAGGAGCCGCAATTCGTCATGCTGCTTTATTTGCCTACTCATCTTTTTCGGATACGATTGGTACACGAGTGCAAGTAGAAAATACTAAGATACCACCTAATAGTCAAGTTTTTGTTAGATGCAGTACATGGTACTATCAGATCAACTAGGAAGCATGTAAGAACCTCAAGCTTTTGGCAGGAATGTTCCACGTGAAACATTGCTCTTCCATTTGGAGCATTAGAACATTACGCCTCAAACTCTTGCGTATTTAGTCTGCATCGTTTATTTTTATTTTACAGCTACTCTACTATATGCGTATGTTTTTTACTCAACTTCCCTAAAAGCGTATGTACCTCACTATTGCATTTTTCTCTCTCGGATTGTGTATCTCTATGACATATTTTTCATCATACGCTACTTCTGTAGTCTATACTTCGCTGCCATTACACGCTGCACATTATGCGACTTCGTACCAGACACTATCGTTTCGCACCTTGCGTCTATATATACCTGGTAAAAAGCCACCGCAAGAGGTACTTGAATTTAACGGTAAAAACGTTGAAATTATAGGGTTTATGGCTGCTCTTACTCAGCTCGAAGATATCGATGAGTTTGTTTTAGCTTCATCACCACCAATGAATTGTTTTTGTCATCCGCCTCTTCGTGTTAATGAAGTCATCTTTGTCCAGATGAGGAAAGGAAAGGTAACACAATACAAAGGTGGTATTGTGCGAGTACGTGGCAAATTGATAGTGAATACGAATGTTACTGATGAATTTGCTGACATTATGTACACTATAGAATGCGATGAAGTCCTCTAGTTTTAGTTTCTAGTTTGTGAACCTAAGGTATTTTGGGTATTTTACTCAACACCTATGATTGCACGATATACTCGTCCTGAAATGGGGTCAATCTGGTGCGACGAAAACAAGTATCGCATCTGGCTAGACATCGAAATAGCAGCCGTTGAAGCACAAGCTCTTCTTGGGATTGTTCCACAGGCAGATCTCGACAATATTAAAGCTAAAGCACAATTTGACGTTCAGCGAATACTTGAAATTGAAGAGACAACAAAACATGATGTTATTGCCTTTCTAACAAACGTGGCTGAATATGTTGGTGAATCTGCTCGCTATATTCATCTGGGAATGACTTCGAGCGATATTCTCGATACATGTTTATCTATTCAAATGAAGCAGGCAGGCGAGCTGTTGTTAGAAGGACTACAGCGCTTGCGTGATATTACCGCTCAACGTGCTCAAGAATTCAAGTATACTATATGTATTGGTCGAACCCATGGTATCCATGCAGAACCAACAACGTTTGGATTAAAATTTCTTTTGTGGCATGAGGAAACTAAACGCAATATACGACGACTTACCCAAGCAATTGACAGTGTATCAGTAGCCATGATTAGCGGCGCTGTAGGAACGTATGAGCACATTTCTATGAAAGTTGAAGAATACGTGGCTCGGAAGCTCGGCTTAAAACCAGACCCTATAACTACTCAAATTATTCAACGCGACCGCCACGCCGAGTTTCTATTGGTGCTTGCTCTTATTGGCGCATCTCTGGAAAAAATCGCCCTCGAAGTCCGTCACTTGCAACGTACAGAAGTACTCGAAGTGGAAGAATACTTCTCAGCAGGACAAAAAGGTAGTTCGGCTATGCCTCATAAGCGCAATCCTATTATGTCCGAACGTATTTGTGGACTTGCTCGCGTCCTTCGCGGAAATGCAATTGCTGCAATGGAAAATGTTGGATTGTGGCATGAGAGAGATATTTCTCATAGCAGTGTTGAACGCATCGTTATTCCCGACTCTACAATCATACTGGATTACATGCTCCATCTCACGAACAATTTACTTAGGAATTTGCTCGTGTACCCAGAAACCATGCAAAAGAACCTACATGCAACTTGCGGACTTATATTCTCGCAAACTGTTCTACTAGAGCTTGTCAAGCGAGGTGTTTCTCGAGAAGATGCCTATGCAATGGTACAGCGCAACGCTATGCGTACATGGAAAGACCGTAAGCCATTTTTAGAACACCTTAGACAAGATGCAGATGTTACTCGATTCTTGTCACATAGGGATTTAGAAGAAATTTTTAGCATTCCAATGTCCTTTCTTAGCAATATTGATGCAATTTTCGCACGATGCGGAATTTCATAGAAGGATAGCAACCTTACCAAAATCATGCTTTCATCGACAACGCTTATCAATCTCCAATCACTCATCGATTTAAGTGCCGCGCTGAACTCCTCTGACGATGAATCTTTTATCTTTAATACCGCTCTTCTTAGTGTCATGGGGAAACTGCGTACAGTTAAAGCCTGTGCTCTTGTACCAGTATTTACATCGAATCTGAGTATTTGGCGATGCATTGTGGCGAAAGGCATTATTTTGCCAAACGAGCCGCTTGAAATTCCTGTTCAATTTCAAAATAACGGTCATATCACCATACACCATGACGTCATTACTTCAGCTGGTATTGAGCTGTGCCAAGCAGTATGCATTTCTATCAACGATATGCAACCACAGTGTATTGGTCTTCTATGTTTTGGTGCTAACATTACTCAACAACCATACACAGAAGAAGAGTATCAGTACACTTCGCTTGTGAGTAGCATCACAGCCAACGCCGTACTCAATGCCCGCAACCTGCGAGCATTGCGGGAAACAGGGATATATCTTGAGCGGAAAAATCAACTTCTGACGACGCTCTTTGAAATTAACCGAGAGTTTACTGCACTCCTGCGCAAAGAGGATATCTTAAAGTTTCTCAGCTTACACCTTATGGGACAGCTGGCGGTTAGTAAGTTTGCTGTTCTCATAAAGAACCTTCGCAATAGTGCAAGCTTTGAGGTTTCTATCAATCGAATGAATATTACTCTCGAAGACGTCGAGCGCTTGAGCGCAGCATATTACAGCAATCCCCACGTGCTAGAAGAATGTTCGCATATCATACATGACTGTGCTGTTGCTGTACCGATGAAAACACAAAACGAAGTAAAAGGGTTACTACTAGTTGGACCGAGGATGAATGGACGACCTTTTACTACTGAAGAGCGTAACTTTCTTGAAGCACTTGGGGGAATAGCAATGATCGCTCTTGAGAATGCGCGGTTATTTCATGAAGAACTAGAGAAAAAGCGCCTCGAAGATGAGCTCAACCTCGCCCGAACAATTCAACAAGGTCTTCTTCCTCAGCAGCTACCTACTATAGCAGAATTTGACATCATGGGTATTAGTATTTCATCAAAGCAGATAGGCGGTGATTATTATGATGTCATTTCTCTTGGCAACGATGAATGGCTGCTTGTGATTGCTGACGTTTCGGGCAAGGGCACCCCTGCTGCTCTACTAATGGCGAATATCCAAGCAGCTCTACGAGCTTTAGCGCCGATAAATTTACCACTTTCATCTTTGGTCAATCGAATCAACACGCTACTTGTTGCGAATACAAGCGCAGATAAGTTTATTACACTGTTTTGTGCGAAGCTCAATGCTCGGAACCATACCTTAACATTTTGTAATGCGGGACACAATCCACCCCTTGTACGACGTGCTAACGGAACGATAGAGCGTCTCTCAGAGGGTGGCTTAATACTTGGTGTTATGGAAGCAGTAATACCATACGAAGAACGGACTATCTTTCTTGATAAAGGAGATATCCTTGTATGCTACACCGATGGGGTCTCAGAAGCGCTCAACGAACACTACGAAGAATTCACAGAACAGCGCCTTGAAGCAGTCTTACACACCTATTCTGACCAATCTGCTCAAACTCTCATTTCTGCTGTTGTTGAAGAAGTACAGCGCCACGCTGGTAAACAACCTCAGTCAGATGACATCACAATGCTTGTGCTCTGCTGCACTGAGCATGCATCTTGCACAAAATCAGCAACCAAAATTTAAACCACTTACTGTGGATAACATTGTGGAAAATATACAATCTTGTGGATAATCTTGTGGAAACTCCACAAATGTTTCACGTGAAACATTATTCATCATGTCTGTAAAGACCCTCAAGCTTGTTGTACCTGATATCGTAGTCTGTCTAAACGGTACCTTACCGCATCAGGAAGATTTTGAATGCCTACGTTTACTTCCTATAGCTGCAGCTGACGGTGCATCTCTGAAACTTCGAGATATAGGTATCATTCCTCAGTACATTGTTGGAGATTTAGACTCCGTGGCACAAGAACGTATATATTGGGAACAATGTGAGCACGTTTTTATAGAAGAACAATCGAGTCAAGATACTACTGACTTCGAGAAAACGCTTGATTTTGTACGCTCTCGTGGATATTCGTCAATTATAGTGATTGGTCTTCACGGAGGAGAATTTGACCATACTTTAAACAACTGGAGTATTCTTATGCGCTATGGGAAAACTATGCGCATAGCTATATACGACAACGGTACCACTGCTCTTCCTGTATACGAATCGGTACAGTTTTCAGTACAGCCTGGAGAAATGCTTTCCCTTATTCCACAACCGGAAGCTACTCTTACGACTCACGGTCTAATGTGGAATCTGTCGAACGAAACTCTCGCTCTCGGCAAGCGAGAAGGCGCGAGAAACCAAGCTCGCCATCATACTGTAACGATTTATCTACATTCTGGCTCTTTCCTACTATTTCTAAAGTCTAGCTTGCCTTTTATGCCACAAATTGTGTAATTTTTAATTTTGTGCCATTTCAGCTGAGTGTAAGGTTCATGAAACTTGATTATAATTCCCCTGTTGTCCTGACTTTTGCCCTAGTCTCTGCTGGGGTTATGATTGCAAGTAATTTTACAGGTGGTACTCTCGGACAAATGTTTTTTGCAACGTATCCTCATTCCTCGTGGACTGATATCATGACTTATTTCCGATTATTTTCCCACATATTCGGTCATGCTAGCTGGGAACATTTGTTTGGAAATCTCTCTGTTATTTTGCTTATCGGACCTCTCTTAGAGGAAAAATACAGCTCTCAATCAATGCTTGTCATGATTATCACCACTGCTGTCGTTACAGCTGTTTTGAATAATCTTCTGTTCACAACAGGACTTATGGGAGCAAGTGGGATTGTGTTTATGATGATTTTGCTCAGCTCTTTCGCTAATCTGCGACAGGGATACATTCCCCTAACATTTGTTATTGTCCTAGTCTTATATTTAGGACGAGAGGTATATAATTCGCTGAAAGCTGACAATGTATCACAGTTTGCTCATATTCTAGGTGGTATTTGTGGAAGTATTTTTGGGTTTATGCAAAAAGACCTAGGAACTATCCGAGGCAGTACATCTTATCCACCGTCCACCGATCCATCTATCAAACAGCACATGTTGCCATAGCAAAAAAGTTCTTGACTTTGCTATAGAAAAGGCATATATTTGTGGGCTATGTGTACAGTACGCGCTATTTTCCGGAATAGCTCAGCTGGTTAGAGCATCTGACTGTTAATCAGAGGGTCGCAGGTTCAAGCCCTGCTTCCGGAGCTTGCTGGAACATTATATAACCGAACTGCTTCTAGGAAAAAACTAGAAGCAGTTTTGCATTTTTATATTAAAGACACAAAATTATGTGCTTGCTAATTTTTTCAGGGTTATCAGAGTAATTTCTGGGGCGATACCGATACGTACTGGAATCCCAGTTGTTCCTATCCCACGATTGACATAAATGTGCTGTCCCAAACCATGTTCATCGCTGTACAACCCAGCGCAATACTTATATAGGAAGTGTACTGGTGTGATACTATTGCCCAATACATTTACCCCTATTTGACCACCATGTGTATGTCCCGATAGCGTCACGTCAACAAGAATTTCTCCAGTTTCTGTACAAAAAGGCTTTGCACAAATATAGCCATCCCAAAACGTTGGATCATGTGCCATCAGTATAGTTGGGAAGTCTGGTGCTAAGCCTTCTAGCGCTTTGTCTAGCCGACCGTAATTTTGCCGTAACCCAATATTATCAATTCCAGCAAGTTGTAATTTCGCTCCATCAACTTTTAATGTAACGTTTTGGTTAATAAGGAGTTTTACTCCCATAGAGTGCAGAGTGCTCAACAGAGCTTGGTGCTGAGCTCCATGAGAGTAATGATCGTGGTTACCTAGACAACCCCACAATCCTAGCCGAGCAGAAGACTGAGCAAAGCGGCACAAACGCTGAATGTGAGGGTACAATAGCTTTAGTTCAGAAGCTCTCCAATTTACCCAATCTCCTGTAACAACAACCACATCAGGTCGAAGAGACTCAATGATACGACAAACTTCCTGTATAGGCTTATCAGAGAAAAAGGAACCAGCATGAATATCAGATATCTGAGCTATTGTTACGCCCTCCCATTGTGAGGGAAGGTTGCGTATAGGAATTGTAACACGCTGGACATCAAAGTCATAAACTAGGCTGATGGCATCTCTTCCTATCACAACTAGCGGTGAAGATGCTATAGCGTACGTACCTATGCGAACACATGATGTTAGGAGTTTACGCCGTTCTATGCTATGTATCTGATTGCGCTGCTTCTGTTCCTTCGAAGCTATTACTCGGTGCATATGTAGGCGATGCACTAGCAATAATGAAACAGCTCGAGTATTCTCTATCAGGTACTCAAGTGCTGCAACGATCTTTGCACCCCAGCGATTGAGAAGTGCTTGTGCACCGAAGTAACCAAGAATGAATAGTGCAATAGGTACTTTGGGTACATACCATACTGCTAGCAGTTTGTGTAGAGCCTTGTTGAGAGGACTTGGATGAAGCTCAGTATAACGCAAATAGACTGTCACGGGAAATAGGATAAACATTGCTACTCCGACAAGTGTTGGCAGTGTGTACAGCAGCGAAGACCAGCGCTTGCGTTGTATGTACAACCGCCATGAGTATAATACAATGCAATCTAGAAGTAGCTGCACTGCTCCAACAATCACAAAGAATAGTACTACTCTTATGGATACTTCTCCCATAGTGTTGTAAAGTTGTAGAATTGTGATACAGCGTGGTATGTAGTATAATAATTGGGGCTGTTTTACTGCAAAAATACAAGATTTAGCAGTTCCTCTAGTCAGATTCTGCCTAGAAAAGCATTGCACATGTTGGTATGTCTAAGCATATATGATATAAGCATATATGAGACATTGTACTAAAAGTTTACACTGTGGAAAAGTGGAAAACGCTGTGTAAACTTCCTAATAGCTAATACATAACAGAAACTTATAGCGTAGCAAAGCGTAGTGAAGGTTGTGTGTATAATGTTAATTAGAGTGAAAGTTATGCTCATGGAAAGTTGAAAAATAGACATCAGATTGATTTTGCCAGAAAAAGTCCGAAGTTTTTCAAAAGCTTTCCTGCCGTATATCCACAAAGTTTTTCACATAGGTGGAAAATATGTGGAAAACGTAGCTATAGAGATATGTGTAAAACTCATCTTGGTTATTCACTGGCATAGAAGTATCTTGCACTCCGATGCTTACACAATGTGATAAGAGCATAGCGAACATAAGATAGTAAGTTAGCACAGGAAACATTTGAAAGAAAAAGAAGTGGTAATCGTTAATCACCTTAACTTTTCCACAAGAATAGAAGTTTTTCACCAAGTTTTCCACATCTTCTTGCTACAAGTAAGTCATGGATAACGCAGCACTACAACAATACATTGAACAGCAGCAAACAAGATACATTGAAGAGCTCAAGGAGTTTTTGCGTATTTCGAGCATTAGTACCTCACCGCAGCATGCGAATGATGTTTACCAGTGTGCCGAGTGGCTTGCTCACGCAGCGAAAGCAGTTGGTTTGGAAAACGTACAAATCTTTCCCACAGAAGGTCACCCTGTGGTCTATGGCGACTATATTCATGCAGGCGACAATGCTCCGACAGTCCTTTTTTATGGGCACTATGATGTCCAACCTACCGATCCTCTCAATCTATGGACAAATCCACCATTTGAACCTACCGTACGTGATGGGAAAATATATGCTCGTGGTGCAGTAGACGATAAAGGACAAGTGTTTATGCAGCTCAAAGCTTTGGAGATACATACAAAGGTAATACGGGAACTACCTGTGAATGTCAAAGTCCTAATTGAAGGAGAGGAGGAAATAGGAAGCGTACACCTTGAAAAGTTTCTTCGCGAGAAATTGCATATGCTAGCTGCTGATACTGTCTTAATTTCTGACACAGCAATGTTTGCCGATGAGGTGCCTTCTATATGCTACGGCTTGCGAGGACTGTGCTACATGGAAATAGAGGTGACAGGACCCAATAGAGACCTGCATTCTGGTGTATTTGGGGGGGCTGTAGCAAATCCTGCAAATGCTCTTGCGAAAATTCTTGCTGCTTTGACGGATAGCTACGGTCGTATCACAATACCCGGATTCTATGACGATGTTATACCATTGACAGACGAAGAACGTGAGCAATATCGCTCCCTTCCTCATAATGAAGAGGAATATTGCCGAGAGTTAGAAATTCCAGCAACTGATGGTGAGTTTGGGTATTCTACGCTCGAAAAAACTTCTGCTCGCCCTTCGCTTGATGTGAATGGTCTATGGGGTGGATACACGGGAGAAGGAGCAAAAACGGTATTGCCCTCTAAGGCGTATGCGAAAGTGTCCATGAGGCTTGTTCCGAATCAAAATCCTCAGGACATTGCCCACAAGTTCGAAAAGTATGTAGTCCAGATTGCTCCCCCAACCGTGCGCGTGCGCGTGCGAGCACTGCATGGTGGTCGTCCAGTTATTACGCCTACTAGAAGCAAAGGAATACAAGCGGCGATGCGTGCTATGGAGCAAGCATTTGGCAAAAAGCCATTCTTAACGCGTGAGGGAGGATCTATTCCTATTGTTCTGTTGTTTCAAGATATTCTGAATGCTCCTGTTGTACTTATGGGTGTAGGTCTTAATACCGAAAATCCTCACTCACCTGATGAACACTTCACTCTTAAGAATTTGTACCGCGGAATTCTTGCTTCCGCTCTGTTTTATAAGGAGCTTGCCTCAATTTGGCATTCTGACAAGTACTAAGTTTCGGATGCATTAGTCTTTGATAGGGAGTGTTTTAAGACCATTGATTTCCTGTAGAGAAAAAACTATTACACACATTGTTCCATACTGAGAGTGAGTGCCAGCTGCAATGCCAACAGCTTTATTGAGATGGTACATGACGCTTTGCCGATGGCCACGAGATGGGACACCGTCATCCACAAGGAGCTGAATAACGACATTACGAGGAGTAGTCTGCCCATACGAAACGTTCTCACAAGCCCATGCATATCCATTTATATAACGCTTTGAGCGAGATAAGGGATCGCTTCCATCGGAGCCAGAGTGTCCCCAAATACCTTTGGGTCCGGTGTCATTTACATGGTCGCGAGCAGCTAGGCATAAGCATCCTGCAAGGGGAAGTGGCGGACGAGGCGATATAGTATCCATATAGGAAATTGCCTCTTCAATAATGCTTGGTCCTTCGCGTAAGGGATAGTGTAGTTGCTGAGCGTACTCTTTGATATAAGTGGCATATTTCTTTGGGTTGGTACGAGCAAGATTGATTTCTTGCCATACTTGGTATTCAAAAGATGAAATAGATTCTGGTTCTTGTTTGCAAGAGGGTAGTGGTAATGAGGAAAGATTGCTGTTTGGGTATGGCTGTATTAATCCGGCTTCAATACGTTTTGGGGGTAAGTTAAGCAATGAGTCGATACGGGCTCTGCAGCTTTGTCCTAGAATAGCAAACTCTGTGCGTCGGTTTTGGGCACGCCCTTCTGGCGTTGCATTGCTTGCAACGAGCTGAGAGTCGCCGAATCCTTTTGCAAAGATACGTTCTGGTCTGATGCCCTGCTTGATAAGAGCATCGCGTACTGCCTCAGCTCTCCGCTGTGATAGTTTTAAGTTATGCTGAGGGTCTTTGGTACTATTCTGCGAGTCAGTATGACCACGTAATTCTATAATTATGCTAGTGTCGCGTTGCATCAGGTTTAGAAGTTGGTTAATAGCTTTTTCCGATTCTGGTCTGAGTACTGATTTATCAGCATCGAAGAACACATTAAGAAGAGAGACAGATCCCGGATATGGAGTATTATCATAGTATCCAGTTGCTCTTATATTGGCAAAGGATGATGAGATTTGCTGTGGTGGGCACAGCTTTACGGAAATAGTGTGAGTTCCGAAGTCCGATTGTTCAAGCTCCAGAAGATAGTACTGTTCAAATCGGCGGTAAATGTCTTTAAACACTAGATCAAACTCTGAGCGGTTATAGATGTGATGATATGTGCCATTGGTTTTACGTGATATTTCCTCTAGTAGATTAGTACCAATGCTATATCCAAAATCGATTGCACAGATAATCGTATTTGTCTCGCGAGCGAAACGAATGACATCGTCTTTCGAAACCTGTGATGCGTTGTAATCGCCATCAGTAAAGACAATAACAACGCGCTGCTGTGAAGGAGTAGATTTTGTTAACTCACGAATTCCTTGAGCAATTCCTGAGAAAGTTGCTGTTTGACCACCATATCCTTCTAAGCCCTTTTTTGCAAGAAGATTCTGGATGAGCAATTTGTTGTCTGTTGTCAAAGGTGCTTCTATAGACACTTGGTGATCATACTTGATGAGAGTAACAGCATCGTTAGGCTGCTTGACTTGAGTGATGAAGTTGTATGCTGCCTGCTGGACAGCATTTGCTCTACCTTCACCCATTGAACCGCTAAAATCCATTACTAAGGCAATAGCCTGAGGCTTACGCTCAGCTTTGCTGAACTCACGAACGGTAAATGTTTTAATGGTCTGGTGAACTCCATCGACGTGGTCAATGACTTCGCACCATATCTTTTTGTGTGCGTTTGAACATGCGCCAGTAAGGTAGTACCGTTGGAATCAATCAGATGCATGTATACTTTTACTTTTGTTGCGGCAACGGGTTCTATTCGGCTTATTTTCTAGTACTGCATCGTCTAAATTGTCCAAAGAAAATGTGCGTGTTGCTTTAATAAACCGTGGCCGGTAGTTGTCAGGTGGCGGCATGTCTATTCCTGTGATCTGCTGCACAATAGCACAAGAACCCAGGATTAAAAAAGCTATACTACATTATAAGAACAATAGCTGTAATCTGAAGCTGCCGACACCTTGAAAGGAACAGCTCTATAGGTAGTAGGAAGTTCATCATAGCTTTGTACTCAGATGATTCTTAGATTGACTTTGTATGCTGTGTAGCTACAGTATTTCAATTTCATCTGTAGCTGGTCAAATCCATTATAGGAACGAACCAGCTGAAATAGTGTCGGCTTAGAAACTTACTGTACCTGAGTCGCGCCTGTTTTCAATGTTAGCTAGAGAAAAGCTTACAAACTCAGAGCTTGATTGGTCAGTATAGAGTGTCATGTTTTCTCCACTGCCATATGCTTACTCCTAGTAGAGCAAGAACAAAAAGGTTGCAGGCAAGGCTTATATTCTTCCCAATGATAAAACGCTCTGAGAAAAAGCGCATTTCGACTGTATGTGTACCTTGAGGAACAATGACACCACGAAATGCATAGTTTGTTTTGAAAATAGGTGTTTCTTTTCCATCAATATATGCTCTCCAACCTGCTGGATAGTACACCTCGCTTGCAAAGAGAAAATTATTACCAGATGCATTGACCTTGAACGCAATATATTGGTTGTTGTATTTTAAAAGCTGCACTCGATTAATGTGCTCCATTATGTCACCGGGTATAGTATCTATAGGCTGTGTGAGTGGTTGCTCAAGGTATGCGAGTTCTAGGGGAGCAAAGTCTCCATCTCTGAGGTGGTGCAAAATAGCTATTTGCGGAGCAACTTCCACGCGGTTAACGAAAAAAGCTCTAGGTAAAACAGAAGGATTTTCGTACACAAGCAGCGGAGTTTCTTGAGATTTGAACACAGGCTGCATGCCTTCAAGTATTGGGCGCTCCGAAACTAGGTATTTTACATTCATGAGATTCCACAGAAATGGATTGGCAATAACAGAACCTCCACCCTTCCCAGCAACATCGAGAAGATCTTGATATACACGGAGCTTCGCTGAATGATAACCATGCACATGCTGTATTCCAAAGTACGCCATGATGTTGGGTGCTTGGCTGAAATCTGCTACGCGAAAGAGGGTTGTATCTTGTTGGAGAAAAGAGATGACATCTGTTTTACGGAACACTGTTTGTTCATAGCGCTGCGATGATATCTCGATTGGACGCACTGCTACTCGCCATAGGTCTATAGCTAGAAGAATCCCAAATACTACGAAAGCAACAGCAGTAGAAAGAGTACCACGAACAAGAAGCCAAGCTGCTAGCATGAAAAAAAATCCGAGTAGCGCTGTTGTGTACCAGTCGTCGATCATGAGCTGGTAGATTTGTTTTCCCCGTTCCCGAGCAAGTTGTGCAATACGCTCTTTGTATGCTGCTAGCTGCTGCGGGTTATCACGAACTTGTGTGAGAATTGCCTGATATTGCTCTGTAGTAGCTGCAGAAACAGCATTGATATAAGGTTCTTTGCCTACTATGCTAAATGTAAAGCCTATAAGCAAGAACAGGACTGCGCCGCCAACACCAACTACAAGCCATCGCTGCTGAATAACACGCTGCCGCTTCTGGTCATTTAAGGATCGCTGCTGCAGTATGCCAGTTATCCCGTAGCCTGCTAAAATAGGTACAGCAAACTGTGTCAGAGCAAGTGCCATTTGGGGAGCACGGAATTTGTTGAAGTTTGGAATGCCGTAGAAAAACATGTTATACACAAGAGGCATGTTTTTCCCAAAAGAGAGAAGTAGAGCAAAAACTGCCATTACGACAAGGAACTGGACAAACGTATCACGCCGCCAGTACCACGCACCGAAAATTGCTAGAGTGAGCACACCAATCCCCATATAGTTTGCAGCGTCGGTAAACGGCATTTGCCCCCAGTAGGTATTTTGCATTTCACCATTAATTGTCATTTTCCCAAAGCCAAAGTAGTTGGGAACAAGAAACGTTATCATTTCTTGCGGACTAAAAGACCAATTCGTTGCATATTCATAGTCGAATCCTCCACTCTCATCCTGCTTCTGACCTGCTGTTTTCTCTATTGGTGCAGTACCGCGCGTTGAATAGGGTGTATACTCAAGGACAGATAAGTATCGGTCTGCTGCCATAGCGAAAGATAATCCGCCAGCAATAATCATGACTCCTGCTGCCCTTGCGACCCCAGCAACCGATTGCTTATTGACAAGGCGGTTTATTGCTTCAATAAGAAGGTATAAGCTTACACAGCATAGCCCATAAAAGACCATTTGCACGTGTGTTGATTCAATAAGGATATGAACAGCAATGACGAGAAGAACTGCGAATAACAGAGAGAATCGTTCGCGCAGCTTTTCAAGAAAGAGCAAGATATATGGAAAGGTCATGAGAGCCATAGGCTTTGTATTATGACCAATCACAACCCACACAATGATAAACGTTGAGAATATGGCGGAGAACGCTGCAAAAAACGCGACAAATCGGCTGTGTGCCTTGCTGCGCATGAGTATGTATATTCCAATGCCGTAAAGGATGTAAAATAGTCCTACACGCGCTGCATCACTTCCAAATAGTGCACCAAAGCTCCGCGAGAGAGTGTTGAACACAAGCATAATGATGTCCCACCAGCGTTCACCAGTGGTTAAGAGAGCTGCATAGCTTGGCAGCCCAGAAAAGATATATGGCATCCATAAAGGGTACTCCCCGCTTTTCTTTGCTGCTTCTAAAAACGGGATAAAGCTTCCCGAAGCTATGTTGTCGGATGCGAAAAAAACTCCACTACCGAAGAGCGTGCCGCGAAGAAACAATAAGACTGACGCAGCAAGTATTGCAATATAGATTGCAGTATGGTATCGCTCCGGTATAAGCGACTGTGGTGAAGTAATTCGGCGACGACTTTGAGTGGAGCGCTTCGATGATGGTCGTAGCTGTTTTGTCATGGTAACTAGTTCTCCTCAATAACACAAAATGATGCAAAAGGCTACTAATCTCTGTGATGTACTGTTCTAGGATGGTGTTCTAGGATGGGGGGAATGCAGTTTAAAAAAGATTGCTTTCATAGTGTCTGTAAGTGCAGACCAATTCTGAAAAGGGCGTTTGTCGATATATTCAAATCGAATATATCCTGCTGTATCAATCAGGAAAAGTCCATGCCGCTCTGTATCGAGATGACGCCGATAACAGCCTAGAGCCTCCATAGCATTATGGTCAAAATCTGAAAGAAGCTCCACCTCAAACTCACCACCCGGTTGTATAAAACTACTATCGAGACGAGGTTCAGCAAGTGCTCGGCGATTGCTCTCTGGAGAATCATTGCTCAAACCAAGCACTCTCCAGCCATAACTTCTATAGCGATAGGCATGCTGGGATAGTTGTTTCATAGACACTACGCACATAGGACAACCAGTACCAAGATATACCGATAGCAGGACAGGTTGCAGCTTGCATAGTGCTGAGAGATGTATTGTGTCGCCACTCAGCGTTTGTACTGCAACGTTTGGGATAGTTTTCCAAGGCTTCTTGGAAGAAGGTACTAAATCTAGTTTTTCATTCTTGCATGATAGAAGGACCTGTGCCAATCCACCTATGACGAGTGTGCGAACAAGAGAAGCAAAAAAGAGGTATAGCCTCATAGCCAATTCAATCTCATTGAGCGAGGATTTCACAAGAGATTTGCTATGGGCAATTTATAATTTTTTGCATAAAAACTGTATCGGATTATTCAGGATTCAGTTTGGGAAGACATAGTAATGCTTGGAGCACAGCCTGCACATGACCAGCAACTTTGACTTTCCGCCATTCGCGTATGATAATACCTTCAGGATTAATGATAAATGTGCTGCGTTCTATGCCCATGTACTTTCGTCCGTACAGAGATTTTTCGACCCAAACGCCATAGAGCATAGAAATGTCATGTTGTTGATCGCTAATCAGTGCAAAGTTTAGCTGATGCTTGTTTTTGAACGTAGTGTGGGATGCTGGACTATCAGGGCTGATCCCTATGACTATTGCCCCGGCAGCACGAATGCTCTGCATATTATCTCGAAAGTCGCAAGCTTCTGCTATACAGCCACTTGTATTGTCTTTGGGATAGAAGTATAGCACGACAGTTTGTCCGCGAAGGTTATCGAGAGAAATTGTTTCTCCGTTGTCTGTGAGCGCAATGAATTTAGGTGCTTGCTGACCAAGAAGAGATGACATATGAAGCCTTTCTTGATAAATTTGAAAAAGTGCAGACATCAAGTGAAATAACATCGTGCTCGACGATGGATACTATAAGAAATTGCAGATAGGTTGGAGTATCAAAGAAAGTTTTTCATGTTGTACTGAAATGAATGTTTGTAGATTTGTGCTAAGATGTTTCGTAGATAGTTCCTAAGATGGCGTATGAACATTCTTCCACATCTGTATTCTGAAATCATTGTTACACACGAGACCGCACGAGAGCTTGGTTTACATGATCATGAATTTGATGCGATTATGAAAATTCTTGGTCGCCTACCAACATATACTGAGCTGGGTATGTATAGTGTAATGTGGAGTGAGCATTGTTCATATAAGAATTCGATTCTTGAGCTTAAGAAGCTTCCACGTTCTGGTGGGCGAATGCTTGTGGAGGCTGGTCAGGAGAACGCTGGGCTTATTGATATTGGCTATCATAACGGGAAACGTTGGGCGCTAGCATTCAAAATCGAAAGCCATAATCATCCTTCGGCTATCGAGCCAGTGCAAGGGGCAGCAACCGGTGTCGGAGGTATTCTGCGCGATATTTTTACGATGGGTGCACGCCCTATAGCTGCTCTTAATTCTCTGCGATTTGGTCATCTGGATGGTGAATGTGCTGCACGGACGCGGTACCTTGTCAATGGAGTCGTTCATGGTATTTCGCACTATGGTAATGCGTTCGGTGTACCAACTGTAGGCGGTGAAGTGTATTTTGACGAGTGCTACACCGAGAATCCTCTTGTTAATGCAATGGCAGTAGGGATTGTAGAGGTTGGTAAAACGGCATCAGCCGTTGCATCAGGCGTTGGAAATCCTGTCTTTATTTTAGGCAGTCGTACAGGACGAGATGGTATTCATGGAGCTTCGATGGCATCTAAAGAGTTTGAAGAATCTCCAGAAGATATGCGTCCTACTGTTCAAGTTGGCGATCCATTCGCTGAAAAAATGCTTCTAGAAGCCTCTTTGGAGCTTATTGCAGAAGGAGTAGTTGTAGGCATGCAAGACATGGGAGCAGCAGGAATTTGCTGTTCTACATCGGAGATGAGTGCTAAGGCAGGAACAGGTATGGTTATCAATTTAGATCTTGTGCCGCTTCGCGAAGAAGGCATGAGTGCTTATGAAATTCTGCTTTCAGAATCTCAGGAGCGTATGCTTGTTGTCGTCCAAAGAGGTCATGAAGAAAGAGCTCGGAGAATCTGCGAAAAATGGGACGTGCCGATAACGCAAATTGGAGAAGTAACAGGTGATGGTGTGGTACGTATTTTCCACAATGATAAGCAAGTAGCCGAAGTTCCTGCGCAATCTCTAGTACTAGGAGGCGGAGCGCCAGTGTATGTGCGTGAGTGGAAGGAAGCTGCATACATCAGCGAAACACGCAAAGAAGATTTTCGTGCATTGCAGGATGTTCGACCAACAGAAGAAGCATTTTGGAAAATTCTTTCATCCCCTACCATAGCATCGAAGCGCTGGATTTATGAACAATATGATGCCGAGGTTGGGACAAACACTATTCTGCGTGCAAGTGCCGATGCTGCTGTTTTGCGCATAAAGGAGTTGCCGGGCAAAGCAATTGCCGTTACAACAGATTGTAACAGCCGCTATGTGTATCTGAATCCTTATATGGGAGGGATGATCGCTGTTGCCGAAGCAGGACGCAACGTAGCATGTACGGGAGCAGAACCTGTTGCAGTTACCAACTGTTTGAACTTTGGTAATCCGTACAATCCTGAAGTGTACTGGCAGTTTCGTGAAGCACTGCGTGGTATGGGTGATGCTTGCCGTGCATTAAACACACCTGTAACGGGAGGCAATGTGAGCTTTCACAACGAATCACGAGCTGCTGCGCGAACTGGAGGCAAGCCACGCACAATATTCCCTACACCAACAATTGGTATGGTAGGACTGATTGATGATGTTTCAACGGTAACAGGTAATGGATTTACCAACGCTGGAGATGCTGTTGTATTACTATTTATTCAGAACGATCTGCCAAATCTAGGACTTGGCGGTTCTGAATACGTCAAGCAAATACATGGTTACATTACGGGAGATGCACCATTTCTGGATATCGAAGCAGAAAAGCGCCTTCAAGCTTTGGTTATTACTGCTATTCGTCAGCGTCTAGTTCATGCTGTGCATGATATTTCCGAAGGCGGTTTAGCAGTTGCTCTGGCAGAAATGGCTATTAACTCTTATGGTAATCTTGGGGTAACTATAGATATGCAGTCTACACCAACTGTACCTATGATGTTTGGTGAGATACAATCTCGTATTCTTGTAGCACTGCCTCACACGAATATTCCCATGCTAGAGAGACTTAGTGCTGCCTACGAAGTGTCTGTACAGCATATCGGTACTGTTGTAGAGGATGTGTTCAAGATCGTTGGATATATGGAAACATCTATTTACAGACTTCGTTCTGTGTACGAATCTGCTCTTCCTGCGCTACTGCAGTAACTAACTACGAACCCGCGCCGAACATCGTAGCTTTGACCGCAATCGTTTCTGCTACTTTGCTCCCAACAATACCGCGCTTTCCAGAAATGTTAAAGTCCCTTAATGACACTGACATCTCGGTCTTGACCATCACTACATCGCCTTTTTCGATGTATGTAAGCTCAATCGGACACGAAATCTGTTTAGAAACACCATGAAGGAACAATACACCTTCTGCGATACCTTTTGCTACACCTTTGCCTTGAGCACTTGAGACAATCTGTACGGACGAGATGCTTTTAACATCAAACACAATTTCTTTGTACGATTCTTCATCAAGCCAGTCTTTGCTCATGAGATGCTTGTTGCGTAGCTCGATACCAGTCTGCATTGAGTTAACGGGGACGACAATTTTTCCATGAGTTGCTTCTATATTCGATGGATCGAAGGAAAATGAGCCAGTAACGCTAGCCGTGCCGTTGATTTCTTCTAACGGTGCTTTACTGTGAAATTGTACTTGGTTATTTCCGTACCTATTATCAAGCTTGATAGTTTTATTTCCTTTTGTTCCAAAAGGGAAGCCTGTAGCATATATAAAGTATGGCAGTACAGTGCTAATTACAGCAGTAGCGACTGCTGTTGCAGTATGGTGTAGTCTGCGTCGTGTATAGAGAGTAGCTTGCATATGTTTTCCTCCAAAGCAGTAAAAATTGCAAGTAGAGCTGAACGTCAAATTCTACTTGTTGTTTTTGTTTGATTCTTCAGATTAGAAGGAAGGGTTTGTGTTGTACGGCAGGCAATGCGTAGACATATGATTCCAACTATTACACATAAGACCGCTGATGGAGCTGCATATTCCAGTCCTAAACGAAATTGTGGCTGCCACTCAATAATTTCTTCTTCAACGCCAAACGTAGGATTAAGGCGCTTTGTTACGACTTGTACTTTATCTTTTGTAAAAATATGAGAACCATGAGCGAGCCATGTACTCATAATTGCTATAGCGATAGAAAGCCATACACCTGCAAGTATTTTCCATATCATTGTTTTTTCTCCAAGAAGGATAGTTATCTGGTGTATAAGATGAACCGCTGAAGTAAATGCTTATTTGCATCAAAGCTCGTGCAGCGAATTATTATGCTGAGCGTAGTATTCCCCCTACACTACTTTGAACATGCTCAACAATAGAGCAAATAGCACTATCAATCTCTGTGTCTTCGAGAGTTTTTTCGAAAGAATTAAATTCTAAGCTAAAGGCAATGCTCTTTTTTCCATTGCCAAGTACTTTCTGTGCTACTTCACCAGAAAATACGTCGAAAACTCGCGCTGTGCGTAAGTAGCCTCCGCCACGCTGCATGATACACTCACGGATACGCTCAGCATGAACGCTATTGTCCACAACAAATGCTAGATCGCGCACTACTGTTGGAAAGGGCGATACAGGGGTATATGAGTGCTGCTGACTTGAACATGTATGAAGAGCAGAAATGTTCAATATGCAAGCAATAACAGGAATATCAATATTGAATGCTTTCAATGTTGGGATGTCAAGCTCACCAGCACAACCGACACTCTTGCCTTGCACTATAAGCTCTACTGTGTTTACTGAAAACATTGGATAGGACTCAGGATTTAATATAGGCTGGAGAAGAGCAGATTTTAGGCAAAGTATATGTGTAATGCTTTCAAGTAGACCCTTCGCATCATAGAAGTCTACTGCGCGCTCTTGGGAATTCCATATCTTGTAGGGAATATATGTGCCTGTGAAAGCTATGACACAATGCTGTTCTTCCGCAATGCTACTAATGCATGTGTTATGAGTGTGAGGAACAGAATGAAATACTGTCCCTAGCTCAAATAATCGAAGATTTTTACGACCGTAGCGATGATTGCGTTCTATTGTTTTTAGCATCGAAGGAAGAAGCGACGGACGCATGCAAGAAAGCTCTTCTCCGAGAGGATTTGCAATACGCACGGGCGATGAGGTAAAGAAGAAAGCTGACGTTGGGTCAATTATAGTTTGCGTAATGATCTCAGTACATCCGTTTGCGCGCAAGAAGCTGCTAAGCTTTTCTGCAAAAGGCAAAGGAGTATATTGTGGGGGAACGCGCCTATCTGTAAGCTGCACACGGGATACGTGTGATAACGGAATCTTATCATATCCGTGTAGCCTAGCAATTTCCTCAATGCAATCGGCTTCATGGTCAACGTCAATGCGATACGAAGGTATGCGATACGTCGCACTGGTTTCATCGTGCTCAAGTATGGAAAACCCAAGCCGTTCAAGAATAGAACGCTGGTCTGCATTAGGAATACTAATCCCGATATGCTTTCGTACACGCTCATACCGCACCTGTACTTGTTTTTCAGGGTGAGGAATAGGATAGATATCTACGATGCCTTGCGCAATCTTTCCGCCGGCTATCTGCTGTATTAGTTCTGCTGCACGGTCTGCTGCAAACACGACAGTTCCCATATCTACCCCACGCTCAAATCGATAAGCTGCATCGCTAGTAATCCCAAGCTTCTTTGCTGTTCGACGAATAGACGAAGGGTGAAAATATGCTGATTCGATAAGAACATTCACAGTTGATGCACAGATTTCACTATGCTTCCCACCCATCACTCCTCCTATGGCGCTGCTTCGCTCTGCATCACATACCATAGTCATCGAGGAATCGAGAATACGAGTTTTGCCATCGAGTGTTATGAACTCTTCTCCATCTCGTGCTTTCCTGATAATAAGGGTGTTTCCGGCAATAGTGTTCAGGTCGAAAGCATGAATTGGCTTACCGCACTCAAGCATAACATAGTTTGTAATGTCGACGACATTGTTGATAGGACGCAGTCCACATGCTGTAATGCGGTCTTTGATCCACTGTGGGGATTCTGCAACAGTTACGCCCATGATAATCCGACCAGCAAACCGATGGCAACCTTCTCTATCCTCGATATACACACGAATGAGGTCGGTAGTGTGAAGAGTTGTATCTTCTTGGATGCTGATTCTAGGGAGACGAAGAGGTGCATGAAAATATGCTGCAAGTTCTCGTGCAATGCCGATATGACTGAGACAATCTGGGCGATTGGGTGTTATGGAGATTTCGTACAAAACGTCATCCATTCCTAAATACTCTGCAAGTGCTTTGCCAACAGGTGCATCATTAGGAAGTTCCCAGATTCCGTCGCTGTTCTCAGTGAAACCAAGCTCTGCTTGACTGCAAATCATGCCATCCGATTCTATCCCGCGCAGTATACGCTTTTCTATTCTCAAACCACCACGTGGTAGTACAGCTCCCGGAAGAGCAACAGGAACTTTTTGTCCTTGACTAACATTCGGAGCACCGCAGACAATTGTACGAGCATGTCCATCGTCGATAGCTACACGGCATACAGAGAGTTTATGTGCATTAGGATGCTGTTCTTTAGTCAGAATTTCGCCAATAACAATGTTCTGCAGATGCTCTGCTGGAAATCGAACACTCTCTACTTCCAATCCAAGCATCGTAAGAATGTGCGCGACGTCTTTTGGAGATACTGAGATATCAACAAATTCACCAAGCCATCGTTGAGAAATGATCATAGTCATACAAGAGATGCATAATGAAACTGTAAGATGCGTTGTGTTGGAGAGTGGTAGCGCAAAGATACAAAAACCTATGACTTCCTGAGAGAGCTTTTCATGAAACCTGCGTGAACGCTCATGGAGAGAAAACATTATTGTATTGACCAAAGCTTTTGTATTTTCCGTGTGTAATTACTGTTCTTATAATTTAACGAGAGGTACTGTTATGCGTACACTGCTATCTGCTCTAGCTATAGGGGTTGTGCTGTTTCTTGCACCTGTGCAAAAGTCCTACGGTCAAGTCTTTACAAAGGGTGCGCTAATTGGCGAGGTTGGTTTAACAGGGGTGGGCTTGTATGGCTCTCTGGAGTATGGTGTATCAGATAAAATTGGTCCGGGTCGTATTGGTGTTGGTGGTACAGTTGGGCTGCCGCTGTGGTTTAGTTTTGGGATATTTTTAGGACCAGAAGCATACTACCACTTCGAGATCCCATCAGTACCTCAGCTTGACCTTGCGGCAGGTCTGGGTTTGTACTTGTATCCAATTGGCAATCTGTATATCAGTCCTTCTATTAATATTCTTGGTCGCTACTTTTTTACTGACAAGATTGGAATTGCTGTGCGTGGAAACTTTTGGGTTGGCGCAGGTGGAAGTATAGGCGTTGCGTTTAAGTTGTAATGCTAATCGACGCACACAACTAGTATCTCGGTGTACGACAGCTGCTCGTGATTGAGTGCTTTCAGTACGTTATGAGCAGCTGTTCTCATTCTGGCGAAAAAGTCTGTTAGGGTAAACGCGATAATTTGTATCTTTGTGGTTGTACAAATTTTTTTCGTGCATCATATTCTGTCAAGGACTGTGCCATGTCGTACGAAGCATCTGGCAAACTTCATGCAATTTTCGATGAGCAACAAGTAACGGAAAAGTTTCGTAAACGTGAGTTTGTTCTCGAAATAGAAGATGGTAACTATCTGCAGTACGTAAAATTCCAATTAACACAGGACAGATGTTCTCTGCTGAATGATTTTCGGAAGGGCGACATGATCAAGGTTCTTTTCAATCTATCGGGGCGTGAGACAAAAATGCGCGATGGTTCTATAGCGTACTTTACAAATCTTGGTGCGTGGAAAATTGAAAGACTTGGTAGTCAGGCACAGTCCGGTGCTTCGTATCACACAAGCTCTACTGCTTCAGTTGATGCTACTCCGCCATTTGATGTCGATGATGATGACATTCCTTTCTAGGGATACGAGTATGCTGTCGAAGGGCATATTTATACTTAGGGGTATCGGCAGAGTATAGAGTGTTGTGCACATCTCTTTTATATATATTGGGCTTAGATATGCACAACCTTATACGTTGGAATTACTCGCTACAACCGCACAACACATTTGGTCTTCATGCTTTTGCAAGGGCGTTTGCTTATGCCCGTAGTATAGATGAGTTACAGATGCTCCTGTCTGTACAAGCACCAAAGTTTGCTACAACGAAAATTTTGGGTGGCGGAAGCAATATTGTTCTTACTGGCGATCTTGATGCTCTTGTTATCAAAATAGCATTACAGGGCATAACTGTTCTTGAGGAAAGTGCTACAACACTAGACATAGAAATTGCTGCTGGCGAAGAATGGGATACCATTGTGCGATATGCCGTGCAACGTAATTGGGGAGGCATAGAAAATCTTTCGTGCATTCCCGGTACGGTCGGTGCCGCTCCTGTGCAGAATATTGGTGCATATGGCGTAGAGCTTTGCGAGTACGTGCGCACGGTGAAGTGCATTGCTCGCTCAACCGGTGAAATATTTGAGCTTAGCAATGCTGAGTGTTTATTTGGCTACAGAGATAGCATTTTCAAACATGCACTGCGAGAAGAGGCCATAATAACGTCGCTCGTGCTACGCCTTCGTAAAAACCCTCAGCTAGGCGATTTACGCCTTCACTATGGTACTGTGGAGCAAGAGCTTCACAGCTTGTTTCCTCATGTGAGTCGCAATAGCTATACGATTCGCCATGTACGAGAAGCTGTGAGTTCTATTCGTCGTTCTAAGCTTCCCGACCCCACGACTGTGGGAAATGCAGGAAGCTTTTTTAAAAATCCTGACATACCCCTAGAACACTATCGCCTTCTTCAAGCACGTTATCCAGAAATTCCCGGATTTATTCTGTCGGGAACTCGTGTAAAAGTTCCTGCCGCATGGATGATTGAGCAATGTGGTTGGAAAGGCAAACGGTTGCACGCACATAGCGATGCTGCTGTGCATGATAGACAATCCCTTGTACTTGTAAATTATGGTCGTGCACATGGAAAGGAAATCGTAGAGTTATCGCAGCAAATCCAACAGAGTGTTCGGGAGCGATTTGGAATAGATCTAGTACCCGAAGTCAATATTTGGTAATGTTAAGTTTACGGGTGTGGTATTGGTCGTTCATGAGAAGATGTTGGCGTTCTTCTGTATTAAGCTCCCACCATACACCTGGCTGGAACACTGATAAACGAAAATTGCCAATACGTACACGTATAAGTCTGAGCGTGGGAAATCCAACAGTGGCAGTCATGCGGCGTACTTGTCGATTTTTCCCTTCTGTTAGCTCTATAGAAATCCACGAAGTGGGAATAGTCTTTCTAAAGCGGATAGGTGGCATGCGCTCTGGAAGGATAGAAATTGCAGCATCATCGAGAAGTGATGCTAAGCAGGGTCGTGTGAGGTAGCCTTGAATTTGCACGCCTCGTTCCATACTTTCGAGTGCTTCTTGCGTGATAGCTCCT
Organism: Candidatus Kapaibacterium sp.; assembly: GCA_025055035.1. Lineage (GTDB taxonomy): Bacteria > Bacteroidota > Ignavibacteria > Kapaibacteriales > UBA4661 > PH2015. The sequence goes on along the minus strand of JANWZB010000002.1, from coordinate 4,248 downwards.
TCAACCTGCACCCAATATTCCCGTGGATGACGATATCGAGGCTCAAGTAGATACGGTATCCATGATGGCTCATTAGTTAGTAATAGCAGTCCTTCGGAATCTGCGTCTAAACGACCTACTGGATACACGTTGCTAGGGAACTTGAATTGAGCAAGGGTTGTATGCGAAGGATGCTGGCTAGTGAACTGCGATACAACACCGAATGGTTTGTAGAAAGCAATAATCATACGAGTAGTGCGTGTACAAAAGCAGAAGTTAGTCCACAATCCGTTTAGGGCTATGCAACATGTGATTCTTGATGCGCATAACATTATGCACAAGGATGCAGAAATGAAGCGCCTTATGGATACTTCCCTTGTAGACGCTCGGCAAGTTCTTGTGCGCATAGTAGAATTCTTGGCGCAGAAACGTCCAGATGTGCTCTATACTTTGGTGTTCGATGGCACAAATGCTGGTGTACTAAGCCCTTGCACAAACGTGATTATTAGAGAGACCAAACGCTTTCAAGAAGCTGATGAAGTTATTAAAGAGCTCGTACGGTATGAGGAAAAACCGCATGTCGTTACTGTTGTTTCCTCGGATACAGAGGTGCATAATTTTGCCAAGCTAAGCGGTTGCAAGGTGCAATCCTCTGAAGCATTCTTGCGCGAAGTGCGAGCTTCTATGTCTGGAGTAAAACGTACACCTGAAGAAAAGCGCCTTGCTGTATATGACAAACCAACACATGTTTCGCGCGCTGAAGTTGAAATGATGAGAAAGCTCTTTGGTGGTACATCACAACGCTAAGCTGTATATGGTATTTGGTAGTTTTTAGCAGCCTGTGAGAGCATGAATTTTTTCTACGCGACGCTGATGTCTTCCACCTTCAAATGGTGTCTCAAGAAATGCTTGAACTACCGCTTGTGCAAGCTCAAGAGAAAGCAGACGTTCTCCCAAAGTAAGAACATTCGCGTTATTATGCTGCCGAGCAAGGCGCGCCATTTCGACTGTCAAGCAGTTCGCTGCACGTACACCAGCGATTTTGTTGGCTGTAATGGAAACGCCTATACCGCTTCCACAAATGAGAATACCTACATCGGCTTCCTGCTGCGCAACAGCATTACCCACAGCAACTGCGAAATCTGGGTAGTCTACAGAGTCAGGAGAGTACGTGCCGTAGTCTTGAGCAACATGTCCTGCTTCTGTAACATAGCGAATAAGCGCTTCCTTGTATTGGAAGCCAGCATGGTCGGAGCCGAAAGCAATCTTCATCATATACGAAGAAACACAATTTACAGAACGGTTACTGACTGGGATAGGCTGTGTACATGCTCTTCCCATGTGTCAAAAATTGCCATAATGCGGTCTACTCCTTCTGTGAGAGCTGCCGGACCCGGCTGAAGAATGATTGGCGAGGGAATTTCATACAGGAAATTATGTTGTACAGCAGGAACAGAAGACCAGCCCTCGCGTGCGCGGAGACGCTCTGGCTTAAACATTTTGCCGCACCATGAAGCAATAATAATATCTGGCTGCCGACGAATGACTTCCTTCGGGTCAGCGATAATACGCCTCTTGGCATCGGGAAATATGCGATGCTCCGCAAAGATATCATCTCCGCCACAGAGTTCTATAAGCTCGCTAACCCAGCATATACCAGAAATAAGTGGGTCGTACCACTCTTCAAAGTATACACGTGGTTTATGCAGGCGCTTGAGTCCTCTATGATGGGCTTTTTGAAGACGCAGCTGCAATTGCTCGATGAGGTAATGTGCTGCTTCAAACTTGCCAATAAGTGCTCCCAGACGGAGAATCATAGAAAGGATGCCCTCGACAGAACGATGGTTGAAGCCAACGACTTCTATGCCATTGCGCATAAGTTCAGCGCAGATAGGAGCTTGTAAATCCGACCATGCTAGGACTATGTCGGGAGTAAGACGTAGAATTTCCTCAATATTGGCATCAAGGTAGGTGCTCACTTTAGGCTTTGTTTTTCGGGCTTCTTTTGGTCGCACTGTGAAACCTGATATGCCAACAATCATGTCCTCTGCACCAAGTAAATACAGTGTTTCTGTAGTTTCTTCAGTCAAGCATACAATCCGCTTCGGGAGCGATGGCTGAAACAGCATAGCACATAATTCGTATGATGTTCGCAACTAACTCTATAACACAAAAAAGCATCACAAATATGTGGATAATCGCAGAGCTGAACAAAAGAGAAAGGAGATGAGTCCCATGTCCCAGAAGTCATTCCATCGTTCCATCTCCCATGCTGTCGTGCTTCCGAGATTATCTCGTCATAAAGACTTTTTTCATCGAGTTTATGAGATTGTACGGCAAATTCCGTATGGTCGGGTGACAACTTATGGACACATTGCAGAAGCGCTTGGAGCGCGGTCTTCGGCAAGAATGGTGGGATGGGCACTTAATGCTATTGATTGTGATTGCCGTGTAGTAGATATTCCTGCGCATAGAGTTATTAATCGCAATGGAGAGCTAACAGGAAAGCACCATTTTGCTACTCCAACGCTCATGAGAGAACTTCTCGAAGCTGAAGGAGTAGAATTTATTGGTGAGACTGTGAATTTGGAGAAGCACTTGTGGAAACCAGAGGTACGTTAGGACTTGTGAGTAGAAAATTCTTGTGTCCTGTGTGCTTTGAGCCATCGTTCCGCTTCTTTATAATTTGCACACCACTCCATAACTTGGCGCCAATATTCTTTCGAGTAATCTAGGTATGCGTAAGTGAGCAAGCTCATGGAAAATATGTAGTCTCCTACACATACTGGGAGCAGCACACCATGCGATTGCACTCTAATTTATTGTCTAGTAGTAGTATGCATGTGCTAGGAATGGTAAGAGCGGCGAACAGCAGAGCGGGATGCGCGCTGCTGCTTTGCTGTAAAGAGCGGATACTCAGTTGTAACCTGACCAAGTTGTATGCGGCGTAATTTGGGGTGAGCCATCGCGCGCCGCACAGGGGATAAATAATCAAAAAAGTATTTTCCGTGAAGGTGGTCTATCTCATGTTGTATGACGCGTGCTAGTAAGCCCTCTGCTTCGAGAGTATGCTCGCGCATAGTGAGGTCATAGAATCGTACTTGGATTTTTTCTGGTCGTGTAACTGTATCGCGGTAACTAGGGAGACTTAAGCATCCTTCTTCCATGTCTGAAACCTCATCAGAGTATGCCAAAATAACGGGATTGACAAGCACCATAGGAGGAACGTTAAATTTTGAGCGCAAAAGCTCTTCTTCTACTCCACTTATATCAACAACTGCCACTGCTTGCGACTCTCCTACTTGGTTTGCTGCCAGTCCTATACCTTCAGCATTGCGCATCGTTGTCATCATATTTTCAGCAAGACGGCGGATGGCGTCTGTGATGTCCTGCACAGGATGAGCTTGCTGTCGCAGTATTGGGTGATCGTAGGCGTATATGGGAAGAATTGGCATTGTTCTCTATAAATAGGCGCGTATAATTTTATAGGCGCGACAATCTATCTGAATCTATAGATTGCTCTACGTGCGAGTGTTATTCTGCTGCTGGATAATTATCAGTAAGTCTGTAATGTCATTCAAAACAAAATCAGCCATAACGTTTTGTGTGCCGAAAGCGTCACCATATCGAGCAAATGCCGTTTGCATACCAACATTCTTCGCGCCCACCATGTCGCGTTCAGCCCAATCCCCTACCATGATTGCATTATGCGGCTCTACCTTAAGCTTCGACAAAGCAGTAAGAAATGGCTTAGGGCTTGGCTTTCGTTCTTTGGTGTCGTCGAACGTGACAACAGCGTCAAAGAAGTGATGAAAGTTGATATACGATAATCGCAACCAAGCTTCGAGTGTTGGGGCATCAGAGACAACTGCCAGTTTGATATTACGTTTGACAAGCTCAATCACTGTTGCCGTAGCATGCGGGTAAGGCTTAAGTGAGGCTTCACGAGCGCGACGGTATGCAATAATTCCTGCTGACAGAATTTTATAGTCGACATACCCGAGTGTTTCGTAGAGGAGTTGGTCAAAGACACGCTGATATTCAATTCCCTGTTCGTTGTAGATACGGTCAATATGAGACTTAATTTGGTCGAACGTCAACTCAAATCCAGCATCAATCATTGCTGTTACTGCGGCATCGATAGCTGTACGTTTCATTGCCATAAAATCAACGAGAGTATTATCGAGGTCGAATACAACAGCCTGAACCATAACTTCTGCACAAACGGTTAGCGTAACAGCAACATAGCACTGTCGTGAGCTACTGCAT
>JANWZB010000029.1 GCA_025055035.1 Candidatus Kapaibacterium sp. | reverse complement strand
ACAATGGTGCTACACGAATACACGAACGAGAACAGTAAGTATGGAGAAAAACCCTACGAAAGGCAATAGTATGGAGTTTCTCTTCTCCCTAATAGTTGAGAATCGGTATTAGCCCTCTACCCAAGTACCCATTGCACAGAATTTCTCAATACGCTTTTCAACAAGTTGGTGAATTGGTATGCAAAGTAGGTGTCGTAATTCCTCGTAGAGAAGAGTACGGACAGTATTGAACATTTCTTGTGGGTTTGTATGTGCGCCGCCAATAGGTTCTGGAACAATACGATCTATCACACCGATGCCTTGTAAGTCATGTGCTGTAAGTTTAAGAGCTTCTGCAGCTTGCTCTTTATAGTCCCAACTTCGCCACAGAATGCTTGAGCATGATTCTGGTGAAATAACTGAATACCAAGCATTTTCTAGCATCAGAATTCTGTCGCCAACGCCAATACCTAGTGCTCCACCCGATGCACCCTCACCGATAACAACAACAATAATAGGAGTTTTAAGCGTTGCAAGAAGCTTGAGATTACGAGCAATAGCTTCTGCTTGACCGCGTTCTTCAGCACCTAAGCCAGGATATGCGCCGGGAGTATCTAGGAAACAGATAATCGGGCGATTAAAGCGCTCGGCAAGCTGAAACAAGCGATAGGCTTTGCGATAGCCTTCAGGCTCAGGCATACCAAAGTTTCGCAGGAGATTCTGTTTTGTGTCGCGTCCTTTTTGATGCCCAATCACCATCACTGGTTTCCCTTGAAGACGAGCAAGTCCGCCTACTATTGCAGGGTCATCACGGTATGCGCGGTCACCATGAAGTTCAATGAATTCTGTAAACACATGCGAGCAATAATCGAGAGTATATGGTCGCTGTGGGTGGCGCGCAAGCTGAACACGCTGCCAGCGGGTAAGTTTAGAGTATACATCAATTCGAAGCTGTTCGACACGAGCTTGCAAACTGTCTATTTCTGGTGCTATATCGCTTGCATTAGGCATTGCACGCATTTCTGCTATTTTTTTCTCTAGCTCAACAATCGGCTTCTCAAAATCCAGAATAATTTTGGGTTTCGCCGTCGTTGTGAGATTGTTATTCATGACGTTCTATGCGGAAAAACAATGTAACAAGAATATCAACATCTAGCCACAACGAGTAATAGCGCACATAGAATTCATTCAAGCTCTCTATCGCATGTGGGGAGAGTTGTTCAGGGTTATGAACATGTGCTAGCCCAGTTAAGCCAATTTTCCCCAGTTGTAATAAGCGATGTGTAGTTGTGTAGGTGGACTGTACTATTGTGGGTGCTATATCGAGCGGGAGATACAGCCCAATAAGACTTTTTGCACCACAAAGGACGTCAAACACTTGCCGAACGCGACGACGCATGTGGGGAGGCTTTCGCAAAATTACAACAGGTAATCCGATTGTCAAAATAAAAACAGCACCCACAATATCGATGATTCTTTTCACAAGGCGATACTTCCATAACGCAAGATTATACTGTATTCCTTGTGGAGCACTATCGGCAAAACTTCCTGTAATATTTCCAACATACTTCTCAACGATGCGTCCCGCAACAACATCATCATACTCGCGTGCAAAACGGAATGTCGCTCGGCAGGAACTTCGTGCTCCCGATGATTGCGCTGCTTCCATAATATACTGCAGAATGTCTGCACGCGGCATCACTGTGTCAGTAACAATGACCTCATCAATCCTATACTGTTCGATAATCTTACGAAGGTACGATATATGACCAATAATAGGTACAGGCAATTGTTCAGGCATATCATCGCTCTTCGCCAGAGCAGTAGTAATAATACCCACCACACGTGCACGACTCCGCTTGCCGACTGAAGCAGCATGTGGAACTGCCAACTGCTCAGCTAGGTGGACTGTTGCAGCATTGTTACCAATAAAAGCAATACGACGCTCTCGCTCTTGCCCCACAATCTTCTCGATAAATCCCACAGTAACTCTTACCACTGCCGTACCAATCATACCAATGCCAATAGTGAGCAATAACACACCACGACTAAAGGCATAGTCTTTGAAGAAGTACGTTAGTGCCGACAAAATAAAAAAGCTTATCATAAGCCCAGACCAAGCACGGCGAACTGCTGGCTTGGCATACGGGGAATATTCTCCAGCTGCGATCATTGAGAGCAAGGTTACAACCGACAATGCGATAAACACTGTAGGATATGCATAGCTTGGGAATCCCCAAATACGCCCTTTCCAAAGGAACGTTCCTAGAAGAAGCGCACCATTCATAATCACAACGTCTGCCACTGCAAAACCAAACTCCCATCTGTACGCCGACAGATACGCCAGAGCTGAGCGTACAGCGATTCCTGCACGCAATAGCGCCAAGAAGAGCCACGAAGAGCCATAGTGCTTCCGAGCAAAAATTTCCATCGCTTCATAGAAATGCTTAATTTCATTGATAGCACTGCGCCGTGTACTCTCCCCTTTGTAATGAATGACAGATGTCGTATGAACATACATAATCTTCCAACCCTGCTGCTGCACGCGATAACACAAATCTAAATCCTCTCCATACATGAAAAAATCTTCGTCGAATCCCTTCACCGCCTCTAATGCCTCACGACGAATAAACATAAATGCCCCGCCTACAGCATCAACAGCATATGTATCATCTTCGCTTCGAAAGGTTTGGTTATATTGAGCAAACAAGCGCGACTGCGGGAATAATGCTTGCAGTCCAAAAACCTTACAGAATGATGCCCATGGAGTAGGAAATCCACGACGACATGCAAGTTGGAATGTTCCATCAGCATTGAGAAGCTTGCACCCTGCAATCCCCACCTCTGGATGAGCCTGCATGAATTGTACCATACTATCGATTGTATCTTCGCTTATCAGCGTATCAGGATTTAAGCAGAGAATGTATTGAGCACCATTCTGCAATGCCTTGCAGAATCCAATATTATTCGCTTTACCAAATCCTACGTTTTCCGCTAAACGGATAAACTGCACCTCCGGAAAAGTTGGTGTAAGATACTCGACGGAGCCATCGGTAGAATCATTATCCACAACAATGATGTCTGCTACCACTCCCTGCGCTGCACAGCGTCCTAGCGATGCCCGAAGCGATGCAAGGCATGATGCTAGCAAATCCTTGACATTGTAGTTTACAATTACGATAGCAACGCGCACAGCAGCAAACTGCATGGTATTCTATAAAAACGGGGACTTGAGAAGAATACACCGAGAGCCGTATTCACTGATAGACCTACCAAACGTTATCGTGGTTCAAGGACGTAAGTATGTTGCGTACACGCTAGATATCAAGATTTCTCTAGATATCAAGATTTCTGACGTACTGTGCGTTGCGTTCGATAAACTCGCGGCGTGGCTCTACATGGTCTCCCATAAGCGTTTCAAATAGCTTGCTTGCTGCAGCGGCATTCTCAATAGATACTTGCAGCAACGTGCGAGTTTCGGGATTCATTGTTGTCTCCCAAAGCTGTTCAGGATTCATTTCCCCAAGACCTTTAAAGCGCGAAATTACAACGCCCGAAGCAGTCTGAGCAGAATCCTCACTATTGATAATTTCTATTGCTCCACCGGATTCCTTCCTCAGACGTGCAAGGACTTCGTCGCGTTCGGCATCGTTGTAGGCGTAGTACTCTTTCTTACCTTTTTTGAGCTTGTAGAGTGGCGGTTGTGCAATGTAAATTTTTCCTGCCTCGATGAGAGGGTGCATATAATTGAAAAACAGCGTCAATAGCAGTGTCCGAATGTGCGAGCCATCAACGTCAGCATCTGCCATGAGGATAATTTTCCCGTAGCGTAATTTCGCTATATCTACGTCTTCCCCAAACCCTACACCGAGCGCCATAAAAATACAGCGAATTTCCTCGTTTTCGAGCACCTTTGACAATCGTGCCTTTTGTACGTTCAAAACCTTACCACGCAGAGGTAAGATAGCTTGGAATCGTCGGTCCCGTCCTTGCTTTGCCGAGCCTCCAGCAGAGTCTCCCTCTACAATGAAAATCTCGCAATCTTCGGGTGTTGTCATTGAGCAGTCGGCAAGCTTTCCCGGCAAAGAGTTCGTTTCCAACGCGTTTTTCCTTCGCACTATTTCTCGTGCTTTCCGCACTGCAATCCGCGCTTCGGCTGCAAGAATTGCTTTTTCAATAATACGCTTGGCTGCACTCGGATTTGCTTCCAAATATGCACTAAGATAGTCATTAACTACAGCACGTACAGCTCCTTCTACTTCTCCGTTTCCCAACTTTGTTTTAGTTTGTCCTTCAAACTGGGGCTCACTCACTTTCACTGAAATAATAGCAGTCAGTCCTTCGCGAAAATCTTCGCCAGTAAGCTGAAGTTTATCTGGTTTTACAAGATTGTTTTTGGCTGCGTATGCATTCAGCGTTCTTGTCAATGCTGCACGAAACCCCGATACATGTGTTCCACCCTCAACGGTATTGATATTATTCACATATGACAGAATTGTCTCATTGTAACTATCCTTACAATACTGGAAGCAAATATCTATCGGTGTTTCTGCGCCGTCCTCAGCTTTAAAGACCGACGAAATCACAATCGGCTCAATAATTGGCGATTTACCTTCATCCTCATATGCAACAAAGTCCACTAAGCCACCGGGATAATGATAGACATCATCACGCCCATCGCGCTCATCATGCAATCGAATCTCAATACGAGGATTCAAAAACGCTAGTTCGCGGAGGCGGTCTGCTACACGGTCGCTCTTAAATTCTATAGTCTTGAAAATTTCTGGATCCGGCAAAAATCGTACGCGCGTACCGGTTGCGGTTGTTTCACCAATTTCCTGCACAGGAGTAAGTGGATTCCCTCGCGCATATTCCTGACGATACATTTTACCATCGCGCAGCACTTCTACACACATGTGTGCTGATAAGGCATTCACACACGATACACCTACACCATGCAATCCACCAGAGACTTTATACGCATTTTTCTCAAACTTACCGCCAGCATGAAGTGTGCACATCACAACTTCAAGCGTCGATATCTGCTTTACAGGGTGGGGACCAACTGGGATACCACGCCCGTCATCATGTACTGAGCAGGAGCCGTCGCTGTGTAGTGTCACAACAATAGTACGCGCGTATCCAGCGAGCGCTTCGTCGATAGAGTTATCTACAACTTCATTGATAAGATGATGTAGTCCACGCTCACCGACATCACCAATATACATAGCTGGACGCTTGCGTACCGCTTCCAAACCTTCAAGAACTTTGATACTATGCTCGGAATAGTTGCTCTGGACACCGTCGGTAGCAACAGGTACTTCTTCTGTCAAAGCTGCTGTGTCTTGTGCCATAGAGTGTTATTGAGTAAAGTGAACGTATATGCGCCGGCTACTGTACCCTTCGCATCACGGAGAAGATATAGAGGATTTATGCTGATATTCCACAATGCTCACTGTAGATGCCCGGTTCTTTGGGTCTTGTACTCGTGGAAATACGAGTATAGCATCGCTCACAGGGCGCTCGCCGCTGGGATCGGCAGGTGTATTAATAACCTCTCCACGAACGACCATCGTTGTTGAGCCACCACCATCGAGATTGATTGCCTCTGTTGCACCAAGCTCTTGCATAAGCTCAGCAAGTTCTTGCAACGTCATGCCGACACTCGCAGTGCTTCTTCCGTCAACTGTTACTAACAGTATCCGACCATCCGCTCTTCTGCCTATTGCTGTTCGTGGATGACGCATGAGTGCAAAGTCTGCTGGCGCTTCCTCTCGCTGCCACGTGAGATGCACTACGCCATCCACAACAAGCATCGAGACTCCCCCAACAATATACTGAGCATTGCGAAAGCGTCGCGTTTGTTGCAATCCCGAACCTTCTATCTCCGACATACAATGCGCGAACATCCCTATACGCGCATACTTCCGTGCCCATGCTGCTGCTGCTCCCGAACACGACACAACAAAGCCGTCCTCAGGAATAACGCTACTACCCATGTTATCGCGTATTGCTACGATAATGTGTTTGGCGATTACAAGCTCTACACCGTGCGTGTTTGTGAGTGTTGTACGGTGAAACTCAGGAGTGTAGAGAACTATCTCGCTAGAATCTCGAGCTCTGTTGATACCTGCGATTCGATACGATGGCAGCAATGCTTGCAAGGCTGTTCCAAACAGTGTAAAGGAATGTCCAAGTACTACCTCACCACGCCATCGAAGATGTCCAAACACCGCATACATTTGACCGCTGCGGTCGGATAATCCACAAGCAACACGCTCCTTATACGGCTCACTCAGAAGTCTTCCATCAATTTGAAGCACGCCAGCAGCATCACCTGCTGTTATACCTTTCATAACGAAGAATCCACCATTCACAGCAGCAAGAGCATCATAGCGTTTTGCCATCTGGCTTGTCGTTTCTAGACCTATTGCTGCATCTTTTGCGTGCACTATGCGTACGATAGCCTTCGTTCCATCGATACGAAGAACACGTACTAAAGCGGGTAATCGCAGAGTGTCAGTACTCGCTTGGAGATATTTTATGTACGAGGCTAGCTCCACACCGTCGCATAGTGCGCGATACTGCTGTGCAAACGCAGTATAGGATAGCGACACAACAATGGCTATGTACAGCAGAATGCAGTACAGCATAGTTACTTTAGGACAATATCGCGAATTACTTGGCTACCTATGCGCTCGTTGAGTCTACGAATAATGTCTTCTTTACGCAGGTACAATTCGGTTCTCCAGACTGGTGAAGAACAATATGAATAGAGTGTACCTCGCTCAATACGCTGTACAACACACGATCTCGCTGCTACTTCGCCAATGATTTCTTTCCAATACTCCATTGCTAATGATTCGCGGAGTTTTCTATCTAAGCCTGTTCTAACAGCGAGATTACGCAGGATCTCAGCAAGTGGTGTGGCAGATTCGTTTTCCATCATGATGCAATATAAGAAATCACTCCGTTACTCACAGCAAACAATGCATGTTCGCCCGAATGGCGGTACGCAACATACTCGCGATACACCCGCTCATCGGTTGTTGTCAGAAGTGTTTGCGCGCCAGACTCCAGAAGAGCAATCACGTTAGCAGCCCGCTTCGTGTCAAGCTCGCTAAAAATATCGTCGAGCAACACAATCGGAGTCTCTCGTCGCAAATCTCTCAAATACTCAAATTCCGCTGTCTTAAGGGCAATAAGCAAGGTTTTGTGCTGCCCTTGCGATGCGCATTCCCTTGCAAGACCACCATCAACCGAAAAGACAAGCTCGTCCTTATGCGGACCGACAAGAGTTGTGCCTCGTCTGTATTCCTCTCGGCGTATTCTCTCGAAGATGCGGCTGTACTCAGCGCGGATATCAGCGATATTTGGCGCGGGATAGAAAAGTTCTTTGGGCAAAGAGTGTGGGTCATACTGCAGTGCAACGCTTTCAGCATTCTGGCTGACACGTGCATACACATGCTGCATATACTCTGTAAATTCACGCACAAATTCCCAGCGCCGCACGGCAATCTCTGCACTCACAGCAATAAATTGCTCTGTCCATGTGTCCAGCAACACAGTATCTATTGGCATTCCCAGTTTCATGCTGTTTAGCATACTGTTTCGCTGCTTTAGTATGCGCTTCATCGTGAGCACATGCTCCATGTACAATTTGCTTGCCTGCGAAAGAATGCTGTTGATAAAGCGCCGTCGGTCTTCGGGTGTACCTGCAGTAATGACCCTGTAATCTGGAGACAGCACAACAAGTGGCATCTCGCCAATAATATCCTGGGGTGTCAATCGCTTGCCTAGCGACGAAGTAATATGCTTACGCTCGCGCAGGCTCACCTTCACAGATACTTTGTATGGTGTTTCTAAGTCAGTCGAAGCTGCAACAGCAGCTTGTGCCCACTCTGCACCCCGCCGAATCAGAGCAGCATCAGAACACCGAACAAAGCTTTGCGATAATGCACACAGCGCCACTGCTTCAAGAAGCGAGGTTTTACCCTGACCGTTTAATCCGCAGAGAACATTGACACCGCGAGCAAACTCAATATGGGACAGCACGTGATTACGAATATTTTCGACGGTAAGGCTTGTAAGATGCATAGATGCTTTCAAAGCTTCATGCGTACTGGTACGGTAAGCGCAGACTCTGCTTGGTACCTTGCCTACAGTATGCTAGCTACAACCGCACTGGCATCACAAGCATGACCACATCATCACGTTCTTCGTTTTCGCGCAACGGCTTGATGAGCGCAGCACGATTTGGCGCCGAAAAGCTCATAACAGTAGCGTTTGCACCATCTTCGGCAAGATGCGCTATCGCTTCCTCGATGTAGCGATAATTAAATCCTATTTCAAACCGATCGCCTGCATAGTCGCATCGCAACTGTTCTTGTGCTCTATTGCCTGTTTCTTGGTCTTCAGCAACGATAGCAAGAGTATTCGGTGTCAGTACAAAGCGTATTTGCTTTGTGTTTGTGTTGGAAAACAGTGCAACGCGCTTCACCGATGCACTCACATCGTTTGTTCCTATGCGCACGAATTTATCGTTATCCTTCGGGATCACAGCTTCGTACTGCGGAAAGCGCTCATCAATAATACGTGTTATCACTGTGGCGTTGTGCGTCATAAATTTTGCGTGAGTATCGCTAACAAGCAATGTCACATCACCTTCGGCACGCTTGAGCAGCTCTACAGCACGAATAGGAAGGATCACCTCTACTTTATTCCCTGAGCTCAATGCAGCAGTATTTTCCGCTGGTACAGTCACTTTCACAAGGCGGTATCCATCAGTTGTTACAGCATTCAGAAACGAAGCTTTGCATTCAAGCAACATACCTGTCATTGCCGGACGGTATTCATCGCGCGAAGCAGCAAACGACGCAATTTTGGCAATACGTATTGCCTCCTTATGTGGTATATGAATCTGCACACCAGCTGAGAAGTCAGGAATAGGTGGGAATTCCGTCGTAGCTAATCCATGAAGCACATACTCACCGAAATCCGTTTGTAGCGTGATTATATGTGAGGGAGTCTGGCTGCTCAGCGTTATTTCACCAGCATTGCCAAGCGCCTTTACGATGTCTGCACACTTGCGTGCTGGTATGAGAATTTCCCCGTTCTTTGCACCATCTACAGCAATCGTAGCGATGATGGTTAGCTCTTGGTCTGTAGAGGTAATAGTGAGTGTCGAGCCATTCAGGCACACAAGAAAGTGCTCAAGAACTGGCAGCGTTGATCTTGGCGGAACAGCCTGCAGCGCAGACTGCAAGATCTTTTGAAACTCTGGAACAGGGACAGTGAATTTCATAGGTAATTCCTCTCAGCGCTTTGACGATAGGCTCGTTGACAGAACAAAAAATTTCCGTAAGTTGCTTATACACTCGCAACGTTGTAACAAGCTTACAATTTACGAAAAATTCGCAACATATTGTCTTGGGTAGCATGATAACACGATACGGATACGACAACTTCTTTGCGCTTCTCGCTGGCAGTATGATGCTCGTCGTCTTTGGTATACAGGCAGATATGAGTATTACACGACACGTATTGATAGTGCTGGGTATTGGCGTTGCTGCCTTTGCCTTTTGGTTTTTTCGCAATCCGCGCCGTCGCATTCCTGCAGAAGCCCTAAGCGACGACAGCATCGTCCTTGCTCCTGCAGACGGTACAATTGTTCGTATTGTTACTACCGACGAACCACGCCTTATTCAAGGTATAGCGATTCAAATTAGCATTTTCCTTTCACCGCTCGATGTTCACGTTAATCGTATTCCCGCAAATGGGGAAATTGTCTTCTCGGACTATAAGCCTGGAAAGTTCCTTATAGCGACAAACCATCGTGCCTCAGAAGAGAACGAACAAACGATTATCGGGCTTGTCAACAGCAAAGGTGCAATTGTTTTCAAGCAGCTGACAGGCGTACTTGCTCGGCGCATTGTTAATGAAGCCCATGTTGGTCAGCGCTACAGTGCAGGAGAAGAATTTGGCATGATGAAATTTGGCTCGCGCATGGATATTCTTGTCCCTGAAACAGCCGATGTGCGCGTGTCTGTTGGTCAACGTGTTGTGGGTGGCGAAACTATTCTATGCCAACTACGCTAGCGTAGGACGAGTTTCCTCGCTCTACAAACCCAACATCAATGTTTGATAAACCACGCAAGCATATAAATCACCAGTCCTACTGTTCCCCCAACAAGCGTCCCATTAATACGGATAAACTGCAAATCCCGCCCAATATACAGTTCGATACGGTCTGATGTCGTATCTGCATCCCACTTTCTTACCGTATCACTAATGATTGACGTAATCTCGCTTCTGCGACTGATGATAATGCTGAGCAAAACATCTCGCAGCCATGTGTTAATGCGGTTTCTTACTGATTCATCATGCAAGAGCGCGTGGGCGAGGGATTGCAAGCTATCGTAAATCTGCTGGCGAATAGACGAGTCGGGGCGTTCAGCATCAGCGATAATACGATACTTGACATCTGCCCACAATGATGCAAAATACTGGCGCACAACAGGATTTTGGAGAACTTCTTCTTTAATGCCCTCAACTTTCCGCTTGTACTCATCGGAATGACGCAAGTTATGAACAAACTCCTGCATTGCCCTAGTAAACTTCTGGCGAAGCTCATGGTTCTTGTCTGTGTTCACTGCACGCAATGTCTGTTCGGCTTTACTGATGATAATATCGTAGATGCGGTCATCAACAAACTTCGGTATGTACCAAGGCGTTTCTTCTTCGATTGTTCGTCGAATGAAGTCTTTGTTGTCATCGAGAATGTGCTCAGCAATTTTCAGTGCTTCATCAAGAAGCACTTGATGTTTGTTGTCTGATGTCATCGCCGAAAGTACATTACCCGCCAGCGGGGCAATCTCGATAGCACGCACTCGCGCTGCAATATTCTCTTCTAAAAATTGCTGAACATCGTCATGATTGAGTGCATTCAGAAACTCTGGTATCATCACTGTGATGCGGTGTGCAATTTCCTCGGCATTCTGTGGTTCAGCTACCCACGCAGCAATACGATGTGGTATGTCAATAGACTCAAGCTTTGTAGCGATAACTTCTGCTGTTAGAAAGTTATTTTGGACGAAGTTTCCTAGACTTTCTCCGATGCGGTCTTTGTTGCGGCGGATAATCGCTGTGTGAGGAATTGGTAGCCGCAGCGGATGGCGAAAAAGCGCAGTCACTGCGAACCAATCTGCAAGTGCTCCAACCATTGCCGCTTCGGCAAACGCGCGCACAAAGCCTATCCATGGATATTGCTCTTCGAGCACCAATGCTACCACGAACACGCACGTCATCAACACGAGTAGACCTGTCGCCAGAGCCTTCATTCGTGCTAAATCATGCCGCATCTCGGCTTCGTTGGCAATCGGAAGATTCATTGAAATAGGCTTGCGCAAACAACGTACAATGCTCACTGACCAAGCAGCGCACGAATAAAAAAGTACAATCCTGTTACAGAACTCACACCGCTGAAGATTGTTTGCCACACTTGTACAGACTTCTGTACCTCAAGAGATTCTCGTTGCAGAGCTAGACCTTTTTCTTGAAGTTCTGCTGAAATACGCCGCAGTGCCAAGTCAGAGTTTGTATCTGGTATACGCGGGACGTATATTTGGTCTCCCGCTTCTATCAAGAGAGCACGCTTTTGCGCATCTTGCGAAGCCGCATACGGGTCGAGCCACAGGCGGCTTTTCGCTTTGATTACACGAACCCGCAAAGTATCGGCCTGTGGAGCAAATCCTCCGGCTGCTTTTAAGTACCATTCCACAGGCTTTCCGGGAAGTGCCTGAATAAACCCCGGCTTCTGTACCTGTCCAAAAACAAAAACATTGCGCGGATTTGCAGCAATTGTAATAATGTCCCCATCTTCCAGTACAATATTGTCAGCTTCAGAGCGCTGTGTTAAGGCAGCTTCAATATCACAGGCAACTAGAGGACGACGCATGAGCTCATCAAGCTTATAACGAAGTGTATCCTCTGGTGTAAGCGTTGTATGTTGGAAATTTCTCAACATATCGATGTCCTCGCTGCGTGCTTTTAGTGCTCGGTGCTCGCGTCGCATCACGCTTGACAAAGGCAAGTATGCTTTGGACGTCAGTCCACCTGCACGCGCGATAATGTCAGCAAGCTTTGTTATACCGGGATTAATCGGATAAATGCCCGGAACACGTACTTCACCTAGTACCGACACCATACCGTGCTGTTCTCTGCTACTCTTCTCGTGTACAATGATGCTCATGCCAGGCGAGAGCTCAATATTATCATGTCCGCTCAGAATACGCGCCATTGTCATTACGCGGACACTGTGCCGATCACTTCCAGCTGACACTGCCTCGAACAGTTCAATACGCGATGAATCGGCATTCTCGCTTAATCCATACGCAGCCTTAATAAGCAATCCTACGCGATCGCCATTACGAAACGGAAGCAAGCACGGACGTTGCACGGCTCCAGCAATAGAGAGCATTCCGTTGTTGCGTTCGATTTCGTCCTCAAACGGCACGTAGATTTCGTCGGATTCGCGTAGTGTGGGGTCGGCTGTTGCATCGTTCATGTACTGTGCTCGCACAACATCAGCAATTTCTAGTGTACCGTTGTGATGCAGAACTTTCACATTGCGTTGAGAGTACGGGATACTGTACTGCCCTACAGGTGCATTGTCATGCAGATGCGTGGGAGTACGAAAGCGCAATGCGCGCTCTTGAGTTAGAGGAATGTACTCTTGATTTGCAATTGCAACAGCAGAGGATACTTTCATCGAAGCAGGAAGAGAATACACACCTGGCACGACAACATTGCCACTTATTCGCACAAAGACTGTACGCGCTCGCTGGAGTGTTAAAAATGCTTGATTACGTGGATTGCGACTTTGCACAAGATGCTGAATTTCCTGCTTCACTTGGGCAAGTGTTTTCCCTGTTACATGTACCTCTCCCAAACGTGGCACAAGGATAACGTTTTCTGGTGACACTGTTAAAGGCAGTACTGTTGATACCGGTCCTACAATTTCTAGCGACAATACATCACCCGGACCGACAAAATAATGCGCAGCATCTACCACATTATCTACCGCAGAACCACTGGCTCCCTGTAATGCCGTGATGATTGCACCATCAGTCTGCGGCAGAACTTTGTTCACATCGCCGTAGAGATTTGCTTCACCTGTACGCCCCTGCGCAAAAAGAGTTGGCACGGGATAGAGTGTTCCTATGAGTATCAGGATGTAGAGCCAGATTCGCAGGACACAATACTTTTTCATACAACGGTGGGATTGTGGCGAAGGGACTGTAGCAGTCGCATATGCACAAAGCTTGGTCAATCCGGATTCTCAATCATTCTTCCATCGTTTGAAGATGATTGTTGCATTGTGTCCACCGAAACCAAAACCATTATTGAGTACGTAAGTAATCGGTCGTGCTTGGGCTTTGTTTGGTGTTACGTTCACATCAATCTTTTCATCTTGGTGAAAGACATTGATTGTTGGAGGAACGGTCTGATGCTTAATTGCTAGAACACATGCAATAGATTCCACTGCTCCAGCAGCTCCGAGCAAGTGCCCCGTCATGGATTTTGTTGAGCTAATATTGACTTTCGATAGAGACTCGGTATCATCGCCATAGAGCTTTTTGATAGAGATAATTTCGGCAATATCACCAAGCGGCGTTGATGTACCATGGGTATTGATATAGTCAATTTGTGCTGGGGTAATACCAGCAGAGTCAAGTGCCATCTGCATAGAGCGCAGTGCACCTTCGCCCTCTGGGTGTGGTGCTGTCATATGATAAGCGTCAGCCGACATACCAATACCGGCTACCTCTGCGTAAATATATGCCCCTCGCGCTTGTGCAGATTCCAATGTTTCCATCACAAAGGCACCAGCGCCTTCTCCCATAACAAAACCATCACGGTCTTTGTCATACGGACGCGAAGCAGTTTCTGGGCTGTCGTTACGGGTAGAAAGTGCTTGCATATTACTAAATCCAGCAATTGCCATAGGTGTAATAGAAGCTTCAGCACCCCCACAAATCATAATGTCTGCCATACCATGCTGTAGAATCATATAGGCGTCGATCATCGCATGTAGTGACGTCGCGCATGCTGAGACAGTGGCATAGTTCGGACCGCGAAGTTTATTGCGAATAGAAATCATGCCGGCTGCCATATCAGGAATCATCTGGGGAACAAAGAACGGACTGACACGGCGCGGTCCTCCGCTCATGTACGCACGGAATTGTTCGTCGTACGAGATCATCCCACCAATTCCCGATCCATACACTACACCAATCTTTCCTGTATCCATATCGGGTAAATGGAACTTTGCATCACGCATCGCCATTTCTGCTGTGATAACCCCAAATTGACAATATTTGTCGAGGCGATTGAGCGTTTTGCGGTCGAGATACTTCGACGGATCGAAATTGCGCACCTCGCAGGCAAACTGGCACTGATATTCCGAGGCATCAAAGCTAGAAATAGGAACTGCCCCACTTTTACCGTGGACTAATCCTTCCCAATAGGCATCTATGCCTTCCCCTATTGGGGTAATAGCACCAATACCGCTAATAACAATAGTTTTTCGTTGCATATCTCATACTCGCGAGAAATAGTGCTTTGCTGCCATACTACGCTGGCACATGGATTTCTTACCTCACACAGATAAGCAAGATGCGCCTTGCTTGAATAAAGCCTGGCAATCTACAACAAGATTAATAGACGGAAAAGGGTTTTTCGCTGTACACGAAAAATTTATGCCGCATTATAAAAAAAGCAGTTATGCAGCAAGCTGCACACTGCTTACTTCCCTACGTATTGGCAGTTACCCTACGCACGCTTTTTCACAAATACCCAATTCGTTTTACTTGCATTATCGCGATACATATGAATACGCACATTGGTTGGGCGCATTTTGTACGTGAACGTATAGGGTAGGCTAACGTTCAAGTTATTCGCTGCAACTCCTTCTTTGAAGCGACCATAGAACAAGCGATTGTTTGTGCAAGGTGCAACTTGGGTGAAGAAATTTTTTCCTTCGGCGTCGCTTGGCGCAATACCTGCAAGCTCGGATTCATACCTGTTATATAGTTGTATGATGCCTGCATCATCAACTTTCACAATGCCAAAGTCTTGCATATCAGCTTCAGCGCGCTGAAGCGTCGCAAGCCGTTGCAGGAAGGTTTCAGGGACAAAGCTTGTCATAGACGGTGTTTGCGAAAAAGGTTGTACATACAGTGGTATTGATCCTATATAGTGCACTCTATCAAAAACTTTGCGTGCATGGATTTAGATTTAGCACATAGCACTACCAACTTGCACTATCCTCTTTTCTCCTCATACAAAGCCTGCAGCTGCTCCTCGAGTGAACGTACCATTGCAATAATATCCTCTGCATTCGATACGCCCAGCGCTGTTTCGAGCTGCTCCTTTTCTGCATACAGCGCCTGCAGCTGTTCATCACAACTTGCAATTACTTCTTCTGCTACCTGCATCTGCATATCCATAGAGCCTCCTCATAGCTAGGCTTTCGACCGACAACAGTTTTTTAACAGGCATGCAATTTATTAAAATTGTTCGTAAGTTTGTAAAAATTTTGTTGTTCATTCGCCACACCCTGTGATTTCGACCTCTTCGTTCGATACAACGCATCTTGATTCGTCGCGTACTACATCTATTTCATCTTC
Source organism: Candidatus Kapaibacterium sp. (assembly GCA_025055035.1). Classification (GTDB taxonomy): domain Bacteria; phylum Bacteroidota; class Ignavibacteria; order Kapaibacteriales; family UBA4661; genus PH2015. Next base: position 12,655 of record JANWZB010000029.1, on the reverse strand, counting down.
ATCATTATGGCGGCGTAATGTCTATGTACTTTGGATATCCTCATTCATTGCTATGATAGGTATGAACGCCTGCGTACCATTTCTCCCGCTCTATGTACGTGCGCTTGGGGTAACAGATTTTGCAGAAGCACAGCGCTGGACAGGTCTTGTGTATGCCGGCGCATTCATGCTTTCAGTTGTTGCCGTGCCATTTTGGGGCAGAATGAGTGATAAGTACGGTCGCAAGCTCATGATTATTCGAGCCATTTTTGGGCTCACGCTCGCTATGTTTCTCATGGGATTTGCACAGAATGTTTGGCAACTCTTCTTGTTGCGCATATTTCAAGGCGGTATCAGTGGCTTTATTGCATCTTCATTTTCTCTAGTAAGTACAAGCACTCCTCAGCACAAACGTGGCTGGGCAATGAGCATTATTCAAACAGCTGTCTCAGGTGGAACAGTTGTCGGACCACTTGTCGGTGGAGCCATTGCTGATGCTTTTGGCGTGCGAAGTCTGTTTCTGCTTGTTGCGGGGTTGTGCTTCCTCAGCGGTATTGTCGTTGTGCTATATGTGCAAGAAACACCTGACATGCATCCCAATAAAGATGCTCCGCATATTCTCGACACAGTACGCTTTGCATGGGGAAGCTCATTTCTTCGTAGAACCCTCCTCATGATTATTCTTGTGCAAGCAGCTCTCAACTTCACCCCACCAATTCTTCCATACTTTCTTGAATCTAAGGGTGCTCCAGCAGAGCTCCTTGCAACCATTACCGGAGCTTCTGTGGGGCTTGTTGGCATATTTATGATGCTCTTCTCTGCACGCTGGGGAACACTTACAGATACGCATGGATCCACGTGGGTTATGCTGCGAATATTGCCATGGCTCGGGCTTACTACCATCGTGCAAGGGGTTATTCCGCACTACGTGTGGATTTTCCCTTTGCGAGCGATTATCGGTATCTTCTCAAGCGCAGCAATACCTACACTCTATACAGCATTAAGCACTAACGTTCCCCTGCAACGCGCAGGTAGTATCATGGGTTTAGCATCCAGTGCTACGCTTCTTGGTAGCTTCATTGCACCCATTCTTTGTTCTTGGCTTACTGCTGAAGTGGGTATGGTATGGGGCTTTCTTGTAAGTGGAATATTTTTCTTTGCTGCTCTCCCTGTCGCGCTTTCAGTTAATCCACATATTCAAAAATCACCCGCCTCTCCTAGCACGTTTACGCACACATTGTGAAATTTCTTTTTGCGTTGTATTTTGCGCTTCCCCAAAGACAGGTCAAGTAAGTTGTAGCACGCTCTTTCCTTTAGTATCAAATCTACATTCTACCATTTCTGCGTAGCGTATGAGCACACATCGTACTACCTTTACCGAGCGCTTCATTCCCTCTTCTCTTCACACAGACCATGATATATTTCGCCGATGCAAGCTTATCGTCAACATCGCATTTATTGCTGTTGGGACATGCCCAGTTCTAGCATTCTCCTACTTTTTCCAGCGCCACTATCTCGCAATAGTTTTTCTTCTCACAACAAGCGTGCTAGCATCTGTTATACCTTTTATTCTTCGGGTAACGGCATCATACAAGCTTTCCGGGTATTTGCTGTGCAGTCTTATCTATACTGTTCTTAACTCTCTAACGCTCACAACGAACGGTCTACAATCGACTGCATTTCAATGGATCGCTGTTATTCCCTTGATTGCCGGACTCATTCTCGGACAGCGTGAAATGATTCTCTGGGGCATTATTGCTGCCTGTACAGCACTATGCTACTACATAGCATCACTTCTTGGTGTTAAGTTTATCAACCGTATCCCTCCCGAAGGGCTAATACGCTCGGAGTTTGTGGCAGTATCAGCGCTTATTATTGTCCTCATGCTAATTGTCCGCATGTTCGAAATAGGGCGAGAGCAGGCATTTGCAGCACTTCGTGCACTAAACGAGCAAACAGAAGCGCTCAACCACAATCTTGTACGGGCACAAGCTCTTCTAGAACGCGAGAAAACCAAAGTTGAAGCAATGGCACGAGAAACGCACAAGCATAACGAATATCTGGCACAGACCATTGATGATATGCTCGAGGCAATGCACCGCTTCTCTAAGGGCGACCTAACTGTGCGCTTCGAGGTAGTTGGCGAAGACAACATTTCGCGGCTCTTCGTCGCATTCAACAGCGCAATTGAGAGCATTCGTGCTTTGGCAATCAAGGTTATCGAGACCGTACAAGCAACAGCAAGCGCCGGGCTACAGATTTCCAGCAGCACCGAAGAAATGTCTGCCACAGCACAGCATCAAGCAGAATATGTTGCCTCGATTACCCGAGCAATTGAGCACCTTTCGCACCAAACCCGTGATAGCGCTGCAACAGCCCAACAGTTTGCAGATAAAGCTGCGCATGTTGCCCACGAATCTGAGCACAATGCCTCTATTATCGACCAAGCAATTGCAGGAATGCAGCGCATTGAGGAAGTTGTTACAACATCTGCCTCAACAATTCAAGCGTTGGGCAACAGTAGCAATCAAATTGGTGAAATTGTTCAGGTTATCAACGAGATTGCCGACCAAACTAACTTGCTTGCCCTCAACGCTGCTATCGAAGCAGCACGCGCAGGAGAACAGGGTCGCGGCTTTGCTGTCGTTGCTGACGAAGTCCGTAAGCTAGCCGAACGAACGACACAAGCAACAAAAGAAATTGCTTCGATGATTCAGAGCATTCAGCGCGATACTGCTGAAGCAATTGCTGTTATTCAGCGTGGAACAACCGAAGTATCCTCTGGCAAACAGCTTGTTCTTCAAACGGGCACTGCTCTTCAGGCGCTTGTGCGGACAGCACAGGAATCTGCTCGCGTATATGCCGAGCTTGCGCAAACAAGCGTTGATCAAGCTCAGCACATCAGCGACCTAGCTTCGCAAGTTGAAACCGTAAGCTCCATGATCCACCAGTCTGCTCAAGGTTCTGAACAAATTGCATTTGCTGTACACGACCTTAGCCAGCTCACCGAACGCTTACAACAGCTTGTAAGCCGATTCCGTACAGACCGTAGTATTCTTGTGCCTACAGCCACACCACCCAAATACGAAAAGCATTGGCGGCAAGTTGCTTATCAAACTCGGGGCTAATCATTTACATACACTCTCAGCAACTAGCTACGACAAGTTATTAGTGCTTTTGCCTGCAATCGTGAGAAAGCCATCGTCGTCTACACTGCCTCGTATGTCTGTTAACGACCAATACCCATTCTCTCGATTTTGCAAGGCACTATAAGGCGAACCAATTGAAATACGCCCAATTTCTCCTCGCGACTTTTCATTCCCCGTACGCTCATCAAGAATCATAACAGCACAACCCGGCAGCGGCATTCCTACTGTACCGAGTTTTGTTCCTATTTGCACGCTCCACTCGCCCGGTGTTATCGCATCTGGCACATTCACCGTTACAACTGGAGTAACAGAAGGAACACTGAAACCCTCATAGACATTCACACCAAACTTCTGCTTAAAAGCATGGTATGTGCGCTCCTCTCCATCATCTCCTTCGCCTGTTGTGCCTGTAACTACAAGACGTAGTGAAGCAAACATTAAAGGATGCACCTGGTCGCTCGACACCAGCACACGAATGCGCCATGGCTCTGCAAAGAGTAGGCTTGCATCATGCCACGCAGCTGATTTCCCCACTGTACGAATATCCGTATTTTCCGCACACACAACTGGCACACCGCAAATAAGCGGCATCATAACAGACACTACAAATCCAAATGCTGTGCAGAGTGGTACAACAGCTAACACAGTATCAGTTTCTTGTGGATTCAGTACCTCAGCAGATTGACGAATACTGAGCATCATATGACGATGTGTATAGGCAACTACGCGGAGTGTTTCGCCCATCCCTGTGCAGAGCATGACAGCTGGCTCTTCGACTTGAGCATGCGAGAATCGTTGGAACACCCAAGAGATACTATACTGAAGCTTCAGCAGCCACAGTGGTGCAATCCATAACCATACGGATCGCAGCACACTGACCTTCATAGCTTGCTGCATGTCTTCTGTGTACACTAGGTGCATTGTCGGAAGGTAACGCGCTAGCGCGGGAAAATGCTTCATAAGAAGCTCTAGAAACACCCGCGACGTTACTATAACCTTCACATTGCTCAGTTCTATGGAGCGAGTAACATCCTCAGCCGACGAGCTATAATCTATCAATGCTACAGTCTTCCTGCACATCATAAGCGCGAGCACTGTGATAACACCCTCTGCATCTGTTGGTAGTAATACACCTATGCGTGTCTGCGTTGCATACTGTGCCTGCGTTACAAACGTCCTTTTGAGCACGCGAGACAAGGACAGCACACGCGCAGCTGCACCGATAAACGTCATGCGCTGCCTTGTGAGGGCATTCACAAGAGCTGTATGTAGGGGGAATCGTCGTGCAGTTTTAAGAAAGGCTTCATGGAGCGGCTCGAGAGTTTCTGCGTAATCATGCCACGCACGTATAGACAGCAGTGTAACACGCTGTTTTACAAGGCTTGCAGTACTTTCTATGGGCATACGCTCGCCGAACACCACAGTAATTGAGCGTTTACCATGATGTACACTGCTCTGCCGATAGCGCCTTGCTGCATACGAAAATGCTGTTCCCCATAAGCCACGCAAATAAAATGGGACAATGTGTATGGGCTTCTCTGCTTTGAGACCTTCAAGCACACGCTCAAAGCCTCGCTTGAACGGTGCAAGTTGTCCGTTGCGGCTTATTCTCCCTTCTGGGAACATCGCAACGACATCACCATTACGCAGTGCCTCACGAATCTGTGTCAGGGATTGCTCCACATCTTTACCGGGAGCAATAGGAATAACACCAAATGCTTGCAGGACACCCTTGAGTATGGGTAGTTCATAGATGGAACGTAGCATCACATAGCGAATAGGGCGCGGGCAGGCAATCTGTAGGATTGCCCAATCAAACCAGCTTGCATGATTACCAAGTAATAAGACACCACCAGAACTTGGGATATTATCGATACCAAGCACGCGCAGTGTATATCGTTGTGCCGATAGTATCATAACAACATATCGCACAAATGCCTGCGGCAGACGCGATAGCGCTATAACAGACCCCACACATGTTACAGCTGCCATCGCATGTAGCAGCCATACGCTAGGTATGCTGAGAATGCTTGTACAGAATGCTGTTATCACCAAAAACAACGACATAAGAAGATTCTGCATAAAGTTGTTTGCAGCGAGAATCGTCCCAGCTTCGTCATTCCGAGCATTAAACTGCACGAGGGCATTTAGTGGTATCAAAAACAATCCTCCCATCACACCGTATAGCAGAAACAGAACTCCAATTCCCCACAACGAATGCAGCGTAGGCAACGTAAATAGCGCGACAGTCATACCAAGTGCTCCTAGCGGTATGATGCCTGTCTCAATATGGTGTTCTGAGGCTTTACCAGCAATAAACGACCCTAAAATAATACCAATACCGCCGATACCCATCAAGCCATTTGAAATAAGCGTATTCTGAACTTGGAGCGTTTCCTTTAAGTATGCAGGAAATGCAGCCAAAACGACCTGATTCACTCCCCAAAATACCGCCATACCAATAATACTCAGCCAAATAACCTGCGACGCACGCACTCCACGAAGGTTGCGACGCAAATATTCTAAGCGCACATACTGCCGTATATCGAAGTGCAACTGTGTATCTGTATCACGTTTGTGTGGTAAGCGTAGCGTGAGAGCAAATTCCACCACAGAGCACACAACAAGTATCCAGCCAAGAGGAGCTACAGAGCGTATGAGTGCCACAAGAGTAGCACTTTCCGTCGTAACATACCCTTCAAAGAGCGCAGAAAATAGCACAGTTCCACCCAAAATGGCAATGATAGTTATTGCTTGCACAAATGCATTCGCTCCCGCAATATTCTCTTTACCAACAAGCTCGCGAATATATCCGTACTTTGCCGGCGAATAAAATGCCGATTGGATACCCATCAGAAGAGTCATGGCAAACGCAAGCTCGAACCAGCCCATGTAGTACGCTAGCGTAATCACGATTGTCAATGGAACAGCACAGAATGCTGCAACTCGTATGACACGTTCTTTTGGGAATTTATCCGCAAGAAAACCTGTTGGTGTGAAAAAGAGCACAAATGGTAGCACAATACATGCATTGACAAGGGCTGTCAGAACAACTTGCTCTGTCCCACTATAAAACTTGAAAATGGTGTTCTGAATAATAATCTTGTGCCCCAAGTCCGTGCATGCATTCAAAAATGCAACTGCGAGATAGGGCGTAAAGCCTCGTATGCTAAGAATGCGTAGCATAGACACGTGGGTTAGAAAGCAGCGCTCAGTCCTTTCTCACACATAATCTTTGATACATCAACACAGCACATACATTTACATTCAGTATCAAGAACACTCCATAACACTGATAGTTGTTTCATTGACCCATCATGAAACAGCATCTACACCACACCTAGAATTCTTTGTGAGCAAAAGACCATGCCGATGAGACGAAAAATACAACGCCGTATACGAGCGCATTGTAGTAGGGGAAAGTGTTTGTTACAGTCTTTTCTTGCACAATATTGCTTGTAATCTGCGCCATATCGGCAACTTGTGGAGTGATATAATACACCACATCAATCACTGTACGCCAGAAATCGCTCGTTACAGCTTGAAATAGCAATTCCTCTCGGCTAAAGAGCAGCGGACTCACAGTGTACACAATCAGGAAGCAAATCACCATACCGCTTACAGCAGAACGCGACTGAATACCAACGAACACCAGCACACCATACAAGCCAATGAACGTTACAATGAGTGGGACAAACGATGCCATATAGCCAGTTGTCCATACGCCTGTTGCAATTGAGATGATAAGCCACGAGCCCAACATAAAGTAGAGTATCAGTACGATCACTACAAGCAGTCCCCCTAATACCTTCCCCGCTAGCAGCATCACACGTGATAATGGCTTGGATAGTAGCAGGTCAATCACACCCTTCGACATCATTGTAGGGACAAGGTCCGACGTTATGATGATAGCTAGAATGAGAGCAGCATTAAAAAATGCAAAGCTAATACCGCTTTGTAGCGAACGCAGTTTCTCACGAAGGGCTACGCCAAGCGGGTCATCGGCGGTTGGCTGCAGATGCTGTATCTGCTCTTGAAATCCTGCGCTAGAACAATATGCAAGCAGCACCAACAGCCCAGCGGTCGAAACAACTAGAAAAACAACAAAAACTTTCTTGGATAATGCCTCTAAGAATGTTTCACGGACAAGAGCGTATATTTTTATCACAGCATCAAACATCCATAGTTCGACAAGAATAGTATTGCAAATGGGAGTGTCGCATGACAACAATCACAAAAATTCTTATGACACAAATGAGAGCCAGTTGTACGGATCTATTCCATCGTGTGTGATATCTGCCATGCGAGTCTTGAGCTTTTTCGTTATTTCGCCTTGCGTTCCGTTCCCCACAGGCTGCTTATCGACGGATCGTACCCAATTAATTTCCATAGCTGTACCAGCAAGGAAAATCTCATCGGCGATGTGAATCATGCCGCGTGGGATAAGAGTTTCGCGAATATCGATGAGCAAGTCTCTTGCAAGCGTGAGAACGGTATCGCGGGTAATACCTAGCAATAGTGAATCAGCAACAGGAGGCGTATACAGTACACCATCATAGACAACAAAGACGTTTGCACCGCTTGCCTCAGAAACATTACCATCGACATCGAGCGTCAATGCTTCATCGTAGCCATTCCGTAGTGCTTCCATTTTCATCAGCTGAGCGTTCATATAATTGCCACCTGCCTTGGCAAGCGCTGGCATAGTATTTGGCGGAAGACGATTCCATGATGATATACAAACATCGGCGCCACGTTCTGCTGCCTCACCCAAGTATGCACCCAGCTCCCATGCAGCCACTGCAACCTCCACCGGACAACCGAGCGGCGAAATCCCCATTTCTCCGTATCCACGCCATGCAATCGGACGTATATATCCAGCACTGAGATTATTACGCCGCAGTACCTCCTTGCATACTTCTTCCATCTCATGCCCCGTGTATGGCAAGGTAGTGTGATAGATTTTCATCGATCGCTCCCAGCGGCGAATATGCTCAGGTAAGCGAAAAATAGCTGTCCCGCGCTTGGTATGATACGCACGGATACCCTCAAACCAACTTGTTCCGTAATGAACAACGTGCGACAGTACATGGAGTTTGGCATCTTGCCATGAAATAAATTCTCCATTCATCCAGATTATGCCAGTGGTGGGAAGCTTCATACTATTGATAAATGATAAAATAAGTGCAACAACCAAAGTTGTTTTTCCGCGCAGCACACAATCTTGCTTTTGGCATGCGCTTTTGTGTCAAGCTTTTTTAATGCTTGCAAATAGCCGAGTAATCTAAGAAATTCTCTAGCGAAAATTCAAGAAAAAATCACTCTTGCACAGAGGTCATAGCTACATAGATCTCTTGCTAACTTCCAGACAATAAAAGTGAAAATTCTCGTGCCTCATTGAGTGCTGCCTGAAAATCATCTGGTAATGCTGAATCAAATTCCATCCACTGACTGCTCATTGGATGGCGAAATCCCAATGTTTTCGCATGAAGAGCTTGCCGTGAAATACAGGACAACAGGCGTTCGGCATGTCGCCGCACATGCGGTTGATGACCACCATACACAATGCTCTCGCCACCATAGTCAGCATCACCTACAAGAGGATGATGGATATGAGCGCAATGAACGCGTATTTGGTGTGTTCTACCTGTACGGAGCTGAAGTGATAGAAGCGTACATACATGGAATCGTTCTATGACTGTATACTCTGTTGTAGCAGGTTTTCCACCCGTCTTGAGCACAGCCATTTTCTTGCGGTCCCGGGGTGAGCGTCCGATGTTTCCTTCGATTACACCAGTGTCATCGCGCACAACTCCCCAAACGAGAGCGTAGTATTGACGCTTTGCTGTACGCTCTGCAAACTGCTGTGCCAATCGCACATGAGCAGTAGCATGTTTTGCAACCACGAGAATCCCTGATGTGTCTTTGTCCAGCCGATGCACAATGCCGGGTCGAACAGCATCACTGGCTAGAAGTATCGCTGTTGCTGTCTGCTCGTCTTCCTCATCATCACCGGCAATACTTCCACATTCTGACAGACATTCTGACAGCGACACCGCCTCACGTTGACCCATATGCCACAACACTGCATTGACTAAGGTTCCATACCGATGCCCTACTCCCGGATGGACAACAAGTCCGGCTGGCTTATTGATGACAAGCAACGAGTCATCCTCGTAGCAAATATTAAGTGGTATGTTCTCTGGAACAAGCTCCAGTGGCGGCGGCTTCATCAAGCGACACTCGACAACATCATACGGCTGGATTTTTCGGCTTACCTTGGTCTTCTGACCGTTAACCGTTACAGCGCCTGCTGCAACTGCTTCTTGCACTTTCGAGCGCGTTGCATTGGGCAGCATGTTTGCCAAATACACATCAAGCCGTACAGGAATCTGCTTCGGCGGGATAGTAAAACGGAATACTTGTTCTATGTACGGAGGATACTGTGGGTCATGGAATGTATTCATAGCTACAACAACACGATGGCACTATGGTTCGCGGCGTGTAGAAGCAGCGGGAATACGCACAGGAGCAGACGATGCAGACACCATACCAAGGCGTGTTTGTGCAACTACTGTAATACGTTCAGGAGACTCTAAGCGTATAATCGTACTGCGTAGCACCTCATTCTGATGCACAAGCTGCTGATGTTCCCTTTTCAGCAATTCTATTTCCACAGCCAGTTTGCCAACACGTATAGCATTATTGACAAACAATACAACGGTAAGAGCAGCAAACGCTAGCCAAGCAAGTATCGCCCAGCGTCGCTCGATTAGGCGCTGCGACAACGAGGATGGTGGTACTGTTGTTGTCATAACTCAGCTCCGTCAGTATCGCACGTGTCTGTTATCGCGTCAAATCGTTATAAAACACAAACACCATAAACACAATCAGCATAATGATACCGGCTTGCTGTATAACAAGTTTCACCTTAGCAGGAATTTCCCGACGAATGACAAGCTCGACCAGAATAAACATAATGTGCCCACCATCAAGGGCAGGTATTGGTAAAATATTCATAACAGCAAGAATGATGGAAAGAAGCGCCATCCAGCGTAGCAACGGCAGTATTCCTAGCTCTGCAGCTTGCGCACTCATCTTCGCAATTTGAATCGGTCCTCCAACGGATTGCTTGAGAGAAACTCTCCCTTTGAAAATCTGCGCTACCGAGGCAATATACATACCAATTGTCGTAACCATTTCCTGTGTTCCAACAGCAAACGATTCGAAAAACCCGTAGCGTTCTTTGCGGATTGTGCCACGAAACACCGACATAAGCGATACTCCTATTCGACCATCAACATCGGGTATAATCTGACCACTCATAACCGAGCCTATCCTTTTCCATTCAAGGGTTATCTCTTTGCCTTTATGAGCACGTACAAGCTCAGCAAACTGTGCTGGCGATGCTATTGGCACACCATTGAAGCTCAGAATCGTATCGCCTGCCATCAGGCCTAGCTTGCCTGCTGGCTTTAAGCTCTCGACTCCTGTAATCAATACAGCAGAGCCTAGCGGAATCCACCCCAGAGGCCGCTGTGCAGCTAGTGCGTCAACAAGCGTTTTTGCAGGAGTACGCAAGGGAATGGATGCTCCACTTCGCTCTACAATGATCTGAATGTCGTTTCCAACATTTTTTGTTAGTACAATAGACATCTCCGACCATGAACGTAGTGCTTCACTATTGATACTTATTATCTTATCGCCTGCTTTAATTCCAAGAGCTTCAGCAATACTATTGCTCTCAACATGCGCTACAGTAGTTGTATCGACGACGGTTTTCCCATCAATCATCGCAATGCTCGCAAAAATGAGAATTGCTAGCACAATGTTCATAAGTACCCCCGCAGACATAATAAAAATTTTCTGGGCAGCATTCTTTGATCGGAATTCCCATGGCTGTGGTTCGGAAGCAAGGTAGTTGGTATCCATACTTTCATCAATCATACCTGCAATCTTGACGTATCCTCCTATAGGCAATAGTGCTATACGGTAGTCTGTTACCTTTGCACGCACAATTTCTTGCTCCTGTTGCTCAGATAAAGCACCAAGTTGTATCCCATGCAATTTATTGAAACCTATAACGCGGTTGCCCATACCAATAGCAAATACTTCCGCATATGTACTTGTAAGACGAGCAGCAAGAAAGTGTCCAAGCTCATGTACTGTTACTAGAACACCTAGTACAAGGATAAAACTTACGACAGTTGTTACAAATTCCATACGTACCGAGAGAAATTGTCCATGAAAGAAATTTGCCTTGCATTATTCTGCATCACAGCACAAGCAGCACATGCGTAGCTTACACACCTGCGCGGTGCCCGTTTGATGATACAGGTACTGTTAGCGCAGAGACATGTGCACCACTTTGTATCAAGGCTTCTGCAAGAGTTCGCGTTTTCTTGTCAATATACACAATATCATCAAGTGTTGGATTGTCAACATGCGTAATTTTTTCTAAGCATGTTTCGATTAGGCGAGGAATATCAAGAAATCCAATACGGGATTGTAAGAATGCAGCAACAGCAATTTCATTTGCTGCATTGATAATACATGGAGCGCTACCACCTTGCGTTAAAGCGTCGAATGCCAAACGAAGACACGGGAAGCGCACTATATCAGGTGGGAAAAAGGATAAATGCTGTAGCGCACATATATCCATGCGTTTGAAGTTCGATGGATAACGATGAGGCAGACTTAATGCATACGCAATAGGTATTTTCATGTCTGGTAGACCAAGCTGTGCCTTTACTGAGCCGTCGCAAAACTGCACCATTGAGTGGATGATACTCTGCGGATGTACCACAACCTCAATCTTGTCAGCACTAACACCAAACAGCCAGTACGCTTCTATCACTTCAAAGCCCTTATTCATGAGTGTCGCTGAATCTATAGTAATTTTGCTGCCCATAGACCAGTTTGGGTGTCTCAGTGCTTGTGCTGGTGTTACATGCTCAAGCTGCTCAAGTGTCCACTCACGGAACGGTCCGCCGGATGCTGTCAGTATAAGTTTCTCGACTTCATGATGGAACTCTCCCACCAAACACTGCAAGATAGCACTGTGCTCACTATCTACAGGAATAATTTCTACACCCCGTTTCTTCGCTTCGCTCATGATAACAACACCAGCGCTCACAAGCGTTTCTTTATTTGCTAATGCGATAGACGTTCCTTGCTGAATTGCAGCGTAATTGGGAAGTACACCACTGAAGCCTACTAGAGCCGAAAGGACAATATCGTTGTCGGGATCCGAAGCAGCTTCACACACAGCTGCTTCGCCACACAGTATCATACCGCGGAAAGAAGTTATACGCCTAAATTCGTGATATGCTTGCTCATTGACTAGCACCACGCCTCGTGGAACAATTCCATGCCTTGACAGCCGTCGAAGCTGCTCTTCGAGAAGGTCATAGCGTGTATTCACCGTTAACCAATTGATATCAAACTCCTGTGGTCGAGCAAGAACAACATCAAGTGTTTGCACGCCAATAGAGCCAGTTGCACCAAGGATAGAAAGTGTACGAGAC
>JANWZB010000028.1:5968-28731 GCA_025055035.1 Candidatus Kapaibacterium sp. | reverse complement strand
GAAGGCGACGTTGCTTTGTATCTTGGATGTAGTCAAGTTGCTTCATCGCAAATTTTGCAGCGGAACAGACACAACCTTGTTGTTCACGAAAGTGCTCTACCCAGTGGCAAAGGTTGGTCGCCATTGACATGGCAAATACTTGAAGGGAAAAACTGTATACCCATCACATTATTTGAGGCAGTAGAGAGAATTGATAGTGGGCAAATATATCTACAGGAGACTATGGAATTCACGGGTTATGAGCTAATCGATGAATTGCGGGCGAAGCAGGCTTCTGCATCCTTTCGCATGTGCCAAATATTTCTACAACGCTACCCAGATATACTTGGTGAGGCAAAACTGCAAACTGGTCAAGAAACCTTCTATCCAAGGCGGCGTCCTGAGGATAGTAAGCTAGATATTGACAAAAGTATTCGAGAACAATTTAACTTGCTGAGAGTTGTTGATAATGAGCGCTACCCAGCGTACTTTGAGATTGACGGACATAGATACACAATCGCAATATACAAGAAGTAGCTACGAAATCAGCTACATAGTAGTTGAATTGAGAATCACAGAATCGAGTGCGATTTCACTTTGATATAGTTCAAAAGAACGTGTACGAGATTGACTTGTCTATAGCCCGGCATGTTCGTGGTCAGGGTCTAGGAAGTGTGCTGTTGCAACAAGGCGTGCAAGCACTATCACAAGAGTACGTTCAAAGACCTTTGTTAGTAAAAGGTATTGTACACAGTACTAATACAGCATCATCGAAAGCGTTTGTACGTGCAGGATTTCAGGAGTGTGATAGTATATCTGCTATGCTCAACTTTATAACAGCACATAATGCACGTGCGTTTTGTCTTAGTGTTGATTAATGTTAGAGCAAATGTAAGTGTACATGACTAGGTGTATTTTAAGTATTCTTTTCAACTCAATTTTTAGCCCTCTGCTGCTCTAGAAAGTATATGTTACAATAGAGCTTTCCTACAAAAGTTCTTGAAAGGAATATGGAACAAACAAATATTATTGCTCTAAGCAGAACGGTGTACTCAAACTATGAGCGGCTACTACATCGAACGGGTCAAACATTTATATTTATCACGGACAAAAAGGAACTAACTGTTGAGAACCTTCGTAAGTATCAGCCAAAATACGTGTTCTTTCCACATTGGTCATATGTTATTCCCGCATCTATTTTTCAGGAATTTGAGTGTATTATTTTTCATATGACTGATGTGCCATTTGGGCGTGGTGGAAGTCCACTCCAAAATCTTATATTACGTGGTATTTATGAGACAAAGATATCTGCATTACGCTGTACGAAAGAATTAGACGCAGGACCCGTCTATTTGAAAAGACCTCTTTCACTCTATGGCTCAGCAGAGGAAATATATATGCGGGCAGCAGAGGTGATTGAAGAAATGATTGTCGAAATAGTTACAACACACAATATAATACCTGTACCACAGCAAGGACAGGTTGTTACTTTTACTCGCCGTAAGCCTGAGGAAAGCGACATTTCTGATGTAGATAGTCTAGAAAAAGTCTTTGACTATATTCGAATGCTGGATGCAGAAGGATATCCTCGTGCATATTTAGAAACAAAAAGCTTACGATTTGAATTTTCAAGAGCGTCTCGTAAACCTAACGAGATACTTGCTGATGTACGAATTACTCTCAAGTAAACGTATCCTCACTATTGTTGCTCATCCCGATGACGAAGTTCTTGGGGTGGGAGCAACAATCTATGACCTAATCCATACGTATAACTGTTCCGTCCGTGCAGTCATCCTTGGCGAGGGAATTACATCCCGTGCCGATACTCACAACCCAGAACACTGGAGAAAGGAACTGGGTATTCATCGTACAAACATTCACGCTGCAGCTCAAATCATTGGCTATGCAAGCGTTGGCATATACGATTTTCCTGATAACCGCTTTGATACGGTCGCGCTACTGGATATCGTCAAGGTTATCGAAAAGGAGAAACAAGAGTTTCAGCCAAGTGTCATTTTCACCCATCACGGTGGCGATACAAATATCGACCACCGCCGCACATTTGAAGCAGTTATGGTGGCTACACGACCGATGCGTGGCGAGCCTGTGCGTACAATTCTGACCTTTGAGACCCCGTCTTCTACAGAGTGGCAAGCGTTCAATTACCCAAATTACTTTCAGCCGAATGTGTACTATAGCATATCTCGCGAAGCTCTTGAGGCAAAAATCCGTGCTATGGAGAGCTACGAGTTCGAACGCCGTCCTTTCCCGCATCCGCGATCGCCGCAAGCACTAGAAATACTGGCACGTCGTCATGCGGTAACCATCGGTGCTGAATATGCAGAGGCATTTATGCTTATTCGTTCCATCATGTCTTAAGAGAGCACAAAAGGTTACTCTTGGGGTACACCCCCTCCTCTTCAATCCCTTCTTGCACGTATGCGTATTGTATTGTTCCCTATACTCTTGGTGTACTGTATATATGCTGGCATATGGTGCTGCATACTGTACAATGCATATGGGCAATCTGGCAATGAGGCAACAGAATGCTTCGTTAGAGCACGTGTGTGGCTTTCTCAGCAGTTTAGTCTCCAAGAGGCAGAGGAGATCGGAGTGGATATTGAGCACGGCATTCTGAAGGGAACACGCTATGTCGAAAGTATTATCTCACAGTACGCCGTCCGAATGCTACAGCAAAGGGGTATACAGGTCGATATCCTTGAAGATGATGCTGAATACGCCGCGTCAGTACGCCTACAGGCTTTCCAACAGCAGTATAATCCAAAAGAGCGCCGAGCAATCCTTACAAATGACATACCGCGTAATTTCTCTCTGGGTTCGATGGGTGGATTTTTCCGATTGGAAGAGATATATGCTGAATTTGACCGTATGCATGCAATGTTCCCAGAGCTCGTTGCTGCTCCCGAGAGAATTGGAGCCTCAATTGAGGGGCGACCAATCCTTGCATATCGTATATGTACGGCACGTGCTGTGGAATCGTATGCCCCAGAGGTGCTCTACACTGCACTCCATCATGCCCGCGAACCCGGAAGCGCATCTGCTCTTGTTTTCTATGCGTGGTGGCTTGTAGAACAATACCAGTCGGGCAATCCCGAAGCTCTCTACTTGGTAAATCACCGGCAAATGTACATCATTCCTGTTGTTAATCCTGATGGATACGCATTTAACCAGCAACGCTTTCCTACAGGCGGGGGAATGTGGCGTAAAAACCGTCGCTCTAATTCTGATGGCTCGTTTGGTGTAGACTTAAACCGCAATTACGGTACGTTAGCTTTTTGGAATGCACCGAACAATGGCTCTTCTACAAACCCTCGCAGTGATACCTACCGAGGAACAGAGCCATTCTCTGAGCCAGAAACGCAAGCAATTCGAGATTTCTGTATGAAACATGCGTTTCGTACTGCTGTCAATTATCACACGTTCAGCAACCTTCTGATTTATCCGTATTCCTACGTGGACACGGAAACCCCTGACTCTCTATATTTTCGCGCTCTTACTGCCGAGATAACAAAGAGCAACCTATACTCCGCTGGACGCGATATTCAAACCGTCGGCTATGCGGTGCGAGGCGCTTCCGATGACTGGATGTACGCCGGAGTGCCCGGAAAAAAAATCATGGCATATACACCTGAGGTTGGTACACCCGACGATGGATTCTGGCCATCACCAGACCGCATTGTTGCTCAATGTAGAGAAAATGTGAGTACAAATCGCATGACCGCATGGAGTGCTGGTGTGAACTTACGACCTGTGCAAATATACGTTACAGAGCACCCACAAACAGGGTTCACGCGCGTTATCGTCGAGGTACAAAATGTAGGGGTACGTGATGCCTCAGAGCAATCGCTGCTATCGCTGCGACCACTTACTCCAGCACTTACTATCATACGCCCCGAACGGCAGATTCGCGCATTGCGTTCCACAGAAATACTCCGTGAGGCATTTGATTGCATCGTTGATTCATCGCTAGTTAATGGTGCAATATGCCCTGTAGAAGTTCTACTAGTGCAGGAGAAAACACCACGCCGTGATACAGCACAGATACAGGTCTTTGCTGCACAACGGCTTATTCTCTTTGGCGATCCACACGATACAATACGATGGAACACAGGGCGGTGGGGAATTGTGCGTGATGCTCACAGCGGCCGCATGGTGCTGACCGATAGCCCGCGCGGAATTTATGCTGCCAACACTCGGAATTACCTGCACCTTATATCACCCATAGACATGCACAATGTGCGAGCAGCAACGCTAGAGTTCCAGACGCGGTGGTCTATCGAATCAAATGGAGACCTTGCTGTTGTTCAAGTATCAACAGATAGCGGTGCAACGTGGCAAACACTACGGACGTCACTTATGAAGCCGTCCGCCCTGTACGGCGGATTCGGCTTCGATGGAAACTTTCCGCAGTGGATTCGGCAGGAATGCTCGCTTAATCATGTGCTTGGGAAACGTATTCTCCTGCGCTTTGGCCTTTTGACTGATAACTCTGCACAGTTCGATGGCATATATGTTGCGGATATTGCTTTGCGGCTCTACACAGATACACCAGCACGGAGCATGGCAAGAAGCTCCTTGAGTGCACCACGCCTTTTGCCAAACAGTATCTCTACCGGTGAAAAGCTGCGTGTAGAATTCCCGTTGTCGAGCTTTGTTCAAGCCAATATTAGTGTATATAACGTACTTGGTCAAGTCGTGTATTACATGTCGGATGTTCCTGTTGCGCCAGATAACACAGCTACAATACGTTTCGATGCAGTGTCGCGAGGAATGTACGTTGTTGAGATCCGTACAGAACAAGGAATAACACGGCTTCCTCTTCTTGTACGCTAAGAGTCTGCGTAGAGTGCTACGCATTTTGTGTACCGTCGAAAACTCTTGCACTATGAAAGTTCTTGGCATGTTTGCTCCCGGGCCGAATCCTAGCGCGGCGTTAGTCGTGGACGGGCATCTTGTAGCATGGGCAGAAGAAGAGCGCTTTAATCGTATCAAGACTTCTCCTCATGACTTTCCTTTTGCAGCAGCACAGTTTTGCATAGAGAAAGCAGGGATACATCTCGACCAAGTTGATTGCATTGCATACGGCTGGGACTGTACCCGATATATACTTCAAGCACCGGTGTTCTACGAAGAACAACACGCAAAATATCCCGATACACATTCCTACAACAAGCTCCAGCAAGCATACAGACTAAATTTGTATCACCCTGACCGCATTGAGCAGACCTTACAATTGGGGCTACGTTCCCTTTCGCGGACGAATAGCGTTCCGCCCATCCGATATTACTCGCATCATTTATCCCATGTTGCATCAGCGTTCTTTGCATCAGGCATGAAAGAAGCAAATATTCTGAGCATTGATGGTTCTGGAGAAGAGATTTGCACGATGCTTGCGTATGGTACACCCACAGGGATAGAGATTCTCGATATCTACAAGCTTCCTCATACATTGGGGGGTGTATATGCATCGTTTGCTGAGTTTCTAGGGTTCAAGCCCTACATGGATGAGGGAAAAGTTACAGGGCTTGCTGCCTATGGACGGTATCGTCAGGATTTGCAAGATAAGCTCGACAAAATGCTTTCCTTTGACCCAGAAACAGGACATTACGCTGTGAATCCATATCTACGGTTTATTGGGACACATAAGTACGGTCGGCGTTTTACTGATGAATTTGTAGAACTGTTTGGTCTGCCGCGCAGTCGCTATCAATCAGCTATCGAAGGAGAATATCCTGATATTGCATTTGCTGTGCAATGGCGCTTGGAACGCGTAGTCATGGGTTTAGTACAACGTTTATATCATCGCACAGGCTCAAAGAATGTTTGTCTTGCAGGCGGTGTAGCAATGAACTGTGCAATGAATGGCAAGATTGCTCAAATGCCTATAGTTGAGCGACTATTCGTGCAGCCCGCTGCTACCGACAATGGTGTCTCGCTTGGTGCAGCGCTTCTAGCTGCTCGTGAAGCTGGCGATGTGCTGAGTTTTACAATGACGCATACGTACTGGGGTCCGAGCTACACCAACGAGCATATTGAAGCTGTGTTACAGAATGCTAAGCTCAAGTACCGCAAAAGTGAGAATATTGCTGCCGAAGCTGCACAAATGCTTGCAGAGGGGAAAATTATCGGGTGGATGCAAGGTGCTATGGAAGTTGGTGCACGCTCGCTGGGAGCACGTTCTATCCTAGCCAATCCCATGATTCCTAACATGCGAGACAAACTGAATCTGAATGTTAAGCATCGGGAGCCTTGGCGCCCATTCTGCCCCTCAATAAAGGCAGAATGCTACGAACGCTTTGTCCCCAGTGGTATTGATGCCCCATTCATGGTTGTGGCGCTTCCGTTCTCAGAAAGCGAGCGTCCGAATGTTCCATCATGTGTACATGTGGATGGTACAGCACGCGTGCAGCGTGTTACCAAGGAAGTCAATCCGCTGTTTTGGTTGCTGCTGGATGAGTTTGAAAAGCGCACGGGATATGGAATTGTTATTAACACATCGTTCAATGTTCAAGGCGAGCCGACAGTGTGCACACCAGAAGATGCACTACGATGCTTTTTTTCTACAGGTCTTGATGCGCTTGCTATTGGTGATTTTGTTCTCACAAAGCATGCATAGGCATGCGGGAGAGTAATGATTTCTGCAAACGATCATACAGTATGCTGTACTATCCAGAAAAAAGTGTAAATTTGCAATTCTTGTAATTCAGCGTTGAGCGGCTGTTTTCTTATGCCTCGAAAGCTTTCTTTTGCGAATAGGAGCTAGTATTTGTGCGGTGCAGGGAACAACGCAGTGAGGCTATAGACGCCGCAGTATCAACGAATCCCCAAAACTACTACAATCTCTGTATATGTCGAACTATACCGGACCGAAAGTGCGCTTGTCGCGCAAGCTTGGTATTGCGCTGACCCCAAAAGCGGGGAAATATATGGACCGCAAGCCTAACCCACCGGGTCAGCATGGTGCAAATAAGCGTCGTGCGAAGGTTTCGGACTATGGTAAACAGCTGTTCGAAAAACAGCGCCTTCGCTTCCAATACAACATCCATGAGCGCCAGTTGCGCCGCTATGTGAACCAAGCGCAACGTACTGTTGGAAACACAGGGGAAATCCTTGTGCAGCTGCTAGAGTCTCGACTCGATGCAATAGTGTTCCGTGCAGGGCTTGCGCGCTCAATATACGCTGCACGCCAATACGTTACGCATGGGCATATGACGGTGAATGGCAAGCGTGTGAATATTCCTTCATACCGCGTCAAGGTGAATGATGTCGTCGCTGTGCGCGAAAAAAGCCGTAAGCTAGCCTGTTTTCAGGAGGCTATTCGTACGTCGATGCCACCACCATATCTTGATGTCTCGAAATCAAATCTTAGTGCCAAGCTATTGTATCTCCCCCCGCGTGAGGAAATACCTATCATTTGTGAAGTACCTCTAGTGGTTGAATACTATTCTCGCTAAGAGCAGCGAACGCGGATGCTTGAGCTATACAGACCAGCAAGCGCCTTTGCTCAAGAGATGCAAAGGCGCTTGGCTGTTGTAGGGGATATCGAGAGAGACCTTAGCGCATTATGATGAAAGTACCAGTTTGCGCTATGGCGTTATCGATAAATATGCGATAAAAATACAAGCCGTTTGCTATGGGTATATCATTCTGAGGTATCCACACAATCCACTGCTCTCCAGCGTTCATGCTAGCGTGAGCAATAGTTGCGAGGTACTTTCCTGTTGCATCATAAAGAGTGATGCGTACGTGAGCAGGGTTCTGAAGTACAAAACGGATTTCGACAGCATCAGAGGCAGGATTAGGATACACAGAGGCGACATCGTTCGAAGCTGTATGATGTGCATGAACATTTGTTATAAGACCGCGTGGTGGTGCAGGGAATGGTACTGTAGAGTATAAGCGGAACTCTCCTGGGCGCAGCGTTAGTGGTGCATTCACATCGTTAACAGTAAGAGTGCTTCGTGTCCAGAACTCATGCCATATGCCCGTGCGCTGAAATGCTGGGATAATTGCTTGTGGTAAAACATCGAAATTACCAAGAACAAGGACCATTGCGCTTGTATCGGTTAGGGCAATGCGTTTCAGTGCACCATTCAAAGACAAGGTTACATTATCTGTGGAAAAGACAGGCTGCTGCACCTTAAGCTTTGCAAGTTCTGCATAGACGTTGTAGAGTGCACGGCGGCGTGGGTCGTCGTAGTAATCCCACCGTGTGGGCTTGATAGTGAGTCTGTCTCGATCTGTAAGAGAAGGCCAATTAATGGAGTAGTCGTAGCCTAGTTCACCAAACTGCCAAATCATTTTGGGTCCGGGGATAGTAAAGAAAAAATTTGCCGCGAGTTTCATACGCTCAAGTGCAGTTGTGGTATCACGTGTGCTGTACGTATCGGTGCGGTTACCAAACTGTATATTCTTGAACATCAAGCGTTCCTCATCGTGGCTTTCCATATATCCAAGAACATGTGGGAACTGCCAGCCCCGCTGACGGTGGTATATCCAGCTAAAGTTGGAGTTATTATTCCAGCCCATTGTTGCCTCATTGTATGTAAAGGCAAGATTTCCCCAGAACATGAATCCATAATCGGCAAGTTCGCGTTCCTCGCTGTTATCAGCAAAGTGTTCAAGAATCAGATACGAAGTGCGGTCGTACTTCCGTATTTCGTCATACATGCGTTTGAGAAGGCGTATGCGTGAGGTGTCGCGTGCACTCCAAAGACTGACGTTGCTACCAGAGTTGAACTGTGTAAATCCCTTAGACAAATCAAATCGAAAGCCATCAACACGAAACTCTTCTGTCCAGAAGCGGAGAACTTTATCCATAAATTGCTGTGTTCCAACAAACTCATGGTTGAAGTCATTGAAGACGTTGAATGGATGGCGTGCTTGGACGTTAAAGTAAGGATTCTCAGATGCTGGGTAGAGCTGGTAAAGAGGGCACAAGCCTGTTGCATGATTAAAAACGACATCCAGTACAACAGCGATCCCAAGCGCATGAGCACTATCAATGAATGCACGTAGGTCATGTTCTGTACCATAATATTTATCTACAGCGCAGTAGAACGAAGGATTGTATCCCCAGCTATTGTTTCCATCGAACTCGTTGACTGGCATAAGTTCGATGCAGTTTACACCAAGCCTTTTGAGATATTGAAGAGAGTCCATAGCAGCACGAAATGTGCGGCGGTTAGTAAAATCCCGAATGAGCATTTCATAGACGACAAGGTCCTTGACCGCAGGACGGCGAAATGTCTGTACACGCCATGGATACGCCTTTCGGGGTGTCTGGAAAACGCCTACAATGCCTGTTGTCTTACCGGTAGGATAAGGCATAAGATTGGGATAGCGATTTTCTCGGATAACCTCAGCATCATGCATAGGATCAAGAATTTTTTCGACATATGGGTCGGTGATACGTATGCTGCCGTCAATGATATACTGAAACCCGTACTCACGGTGTGGTGTGAGATTGGAAAGGCGAATCCAATATCGCTGACCATCAGGCGTGCGGTTCATAAGACCCTGTGCTGTAGGCTGCCAGTTGTTGAAGTCGCCGATAACGTAGATAAAATCTTTGTTAGGAGCAAAGAGAACAAGAACAACCGTTGTACTGTCCACAAGGTTGATTCCATCGCGCATGCCACTAGGTAGTGCAGCAATAGGAGTTTCTCCACGAACAAACAACGTAAGAGAATCAGTTTGTGTTTGTCCACTGTGCGTAGCGGTGAAGCGGATAACACGACTTACGCTACTTGCATTGCGAGGTACAACATAGTTAAAAGTGATTTCGCGTCCAGTTATCTGTGCAAGCTGTGTTGTACCCTCACTCAATGTTAGCGTTGCAGAAATCGACGAAGCTCCGTAAATACGTACTGTATCGCCGGCGCGGTAAAAGAGCGCTCCTCCTGATGCTGAGGGAGAGAAAAGCCGCGCTATGAACGTTCCCGATGAATACACAGGATAAAAAATGTCTGTACCGCCCGTTCCCTTGCCCTCACGAGTTCCGTCGACATTACGAAAGACAAATGCTAGTTGCCGTACAGTGTCAGTTTCTGGAACGCCGTAAAAGCTACGAATATGGAAGCGAAGAGAATGCCGGTCATTACCAAGAGAAGTCATACGCACTTTGGGGTCGTCTGTTCCCCAACGTGATACAACATGACGCCAATCGAATGGACTTGTGCTGCGGTTCGTAATAACGCCAGTATGAGCATACACCGGTGCAACGCCGCGCAGTCCACCTGTACCTTGCGTAGCATCGTATATAACGGTAACAGTATCCTCTGTTGTAGGAAATGGAGGCAAAACCTGAACTTGAGCGTATATGCGCATGGAAAACAAGTACGTAGCAACTATCAGTAATAGTATAGAGCAGGACATACGGAAGGAAAGACCCGACACACAAAAACAGCAGGATTGCATAGAACATTAAAAGAAAGGGGTGAAACAAAGAACACGATGGCAAATGCTAGCTGTTAGCTGCGATGGATTCAAAGGCTCATGTGTGCTAGATGCCGAAGCTAATGCCTAAATCCTTTGCTGTGGCAATTGTATCACAATCAAGGGGAACGTGCCGCACGCGATGCGCCACTTGTTCCATAGGAATGTAGCGTACTGTTGGAGGGTCGAGAACAACAACAACCCCTGATTGTCCTTCTTCGAGGGCACGCACTGCCGCAGCACCAAAGCGTAGAGAGAGCAATCTGTCAAATGCTGAGGGCGATCCACCGCGCAATAAGTGCCCGAGTACAACACATCGAGTTTCTTTGTTGGTCAGCGCTTGAATTTGTGCCGCAATTTTTTCTCCTAACCCTCCGAATCGTTCGGCCTTGCCAAGTTCTTTTTCAATAACTGACGCTGTACCGCCCTTTGGCATTGCACCTTCAGCGACAACAATAATCGAGAAATGACGCCCTGCTCTCTCGCGCTCATTAATTTTTTCGGCAACAATAGCGATGTCATAAGGAATTTCAGGAATGAGAATAACGTCGGCTGTTCCAGCAACGCCTGCGTGAAGTGCAATCCAACCTGCTGTTCGACCCATGACTTCGACAACCATTACACGGTGATGTGATTCTGCGGTTGAGTGTAGGCGGTCAATTGCTTCGGTTGCAAAGCTAACGGCACTGTCGAAGCCAAACGTTGCTACTGTGCCTTCAAGGTCATTATCAATAGTTTTGGGAACGCCAATAACGCGGATATTTCCGCGCTTCGCAAGATCGTTAGCAATGCTCAGCGAGCCATCACCACCAATAGCAATCAAAGCGTCAAAACCATGTTCGCGAAATCCTGCAATTACTTCATCTGCTCTGTCTGTTTCTTTTATTGTTCCATCAGGCTGTGGCATTGGGTACTTGAACGGATTCCCACGGTTTGTTGTTCCGATAATTGTTCCACCGAGATGAGTGATGCCACGTACGCGCTCTCGCGTTAGAGGAATGATGCCTGTTCCGTTCGGATAGCGTTCTTTCAGAAAGATACCATTATAGCCATCGCGGATACCAAACACTTCCCAGCCGCGCTTATTTGCTGCATGAACTACAGCACGGATAACGGCATTTAAGCCGGGCGCATCACCTCCGCCTGTGCTTACAGCTATACGTCTAATCTCATGTGCCATGATATTTGGGGGCTAAACACAACAGTGAAGGAAAGTGTAGAGCAGTTCTATATGCTGTGACAAAGAGGAATATAACTCGTGTGGATGCAAATGCACGTTCCCAAATAATATATACAGAAACAGAAAATGGCGCATGCATCTACCTCAGAAACTACTTCTTCTTTTTTTTGGGGTCTTGAGGCTCATCGCTGAGAATGCCTGTTGTAGATGCCATTTTTGTGTATCCTTGAGGTGGCTCAAATACAGCATCAGACAGGTTTTTTCTATCGACGCTTATGACCTCAAGTCGTGTAATCTCGCGTCCAGCTTTATTTTTTTCAATAAACAGGAGCGGGAATAGCCCGCTATTTTTGAGGAATGTTGCCATATTATTCGAGGATATAAGGTTCACTCCCATCTGACCGCTTGGAAGAGAAAGTTTACCGAGTTCTGCGGATGTCCAGAGTTCAGACTCAAGCTCAGAGCTTTTATCAATCCAATGGTCGCATGTGTAGCCGGCAATTGTCTGCTGATCGGGGAATTTAATTGGGGGTTTCGCAGGAGTTGTTGGAGGTGGAGAGGGCATGGGCATTTGGATGTATTCACGGCTGCGGTCGGTTACCATAAAAATTGCCTTCTTCTTTGTGTCCACAATGATGCGCGGTTGATTGACATCATTCACGTCCTCTGCCATAAATTTGTCCCCCTTGATATATAGACGCATAGTCACGGAGTCCACAACGCCATGTGTTTCACCTTTCTTCTTAAAGACAACTACTCCCTCAAAGTTTGCTGTCTTTTGGCTAAGAAGCAGCGTAGGACTACCAGTGAACAGCGCATAACTACAAACAATAAGCAGCAAAAATGATGCTTTCATGAGAGTTGCCCTTTATTGATGGTCTGAAGAGAGGATATGCTCAATCGGGTCAATCAGCACTTTTCAAAAAATACGTTTTCGTTATCGTTTTTACAAACCTTTCTTCATTGTTTCTTCCAACGGCTGAACACACATGTGTTGCAAGTAATGAGCATAGCTTTATCGTAGATAGAGTGTCAAAATAGCAATATCTGCTGCCGACACACCTTGAATACGCGAAGCCTGACCAAGTGATTGTGGACGGATACGACTGAGCTTTTGACGCGCTTCACTGGAGAGCGATGTTATCGCATTGTAATCTAGTGTCTCTGGAATCTGCTTTGATTCGTTTGCAGCAAACATGCTGATTTCCTTCATTTGGCGTTCGATGTATCCACTATACTTTATTTCAATTTCCGCCTGTTCAAGTACTTTTGCTCTTTGGCGCTGCTGAGCGAGTGTCATATCTTGCTGGCCAGCAGCAAATGCCCAGCGAGCACGACATAGAAGTGGCTCTAGCGAGAGCTTTGGTCGTTTCGTTAGAAGGTCAATGGTTGTTGCTTCGCTAATCAGTGCTTCGTCCTGGTCTTCGAGATAGTCATTGATTTCAGAGGGTTGAAGGCGTGTTGTCCGAGCGAATTCAAGTGTTTGTTGGATGAGAGCTTCTCGTTCTACGACTTGCTCGTAGGTAGTAGCATCTATCAGCCCAAGCTCGTATCCGTACTTCATGAGTCGGCGGTCTGCATTATCTTGGCGTAGGAGCAGGCGATACTCTGCTGCAGAAGTAAAGATGCGATAGGGCTCTTCTGTGCTTTTATTGACAAGGTCGTCAATCAGAACACCAATGTATGCTTCGGAGCGCTTGAGCGTGAATTCACCTTCCCCGCGAAGCTTCCGTACTGCATTGACGCCTGCCACAAAGCCTTGTACAGCAGCCTCTTCGTAACCGGATGTTCCGTTAATTTGACCAGCAAAAAACAATCCAGAGATTGCCTTTGTTTCGAGCGAGAAGCGTAGCTGAAAGGGGAAGAAGAAGTCATATTCTACTGCATATCCAGGGCGAAGCATATGAGCGTTTTCTAGACCGGGAATAGTTTTCAGCCCACGCAGTTGTACATCCTCGGGGAGGCTAGTAGAAAAGCCATTTACATATACGGAATTTGTCTGCAGACCTTCTGGCTCGAGAACGATGTGGTGAGATGTACGCTCAGCAAAACGATGAATTTTATCTTCAATTGATGGGCAATAGCGCGGACCGCTACCTTGTATCTGACCTGTGAACATTGGCGAGCGGTCGAAACCCTCGCGGAGAATATCATGCGTTGTCGAGGTAGTATATGTACTGTAGCAAACGATGCGATTCTGTACCGATGGTGTGCGATGAGAGAATGGTATAGGTGGTTCATCGCCAGCGGTGATCTCGGTTTTACTGAAATCAATAGATTCCATCGCAATGCGCGGTGGTGTACCTGTTTTAAGGCGTCCTTTCTCTAGACCATAGCTTGCAAGCAAATCAGAAATGCGGTGAGCTGCACCTTCCCCAAAACGACCACCAGATGTTTGGCACAGTCCTGTGTACATGACGCCATTAAGGAACGTGCCGCCACATAATACAACAGCTTGGCACCCTAATTCTGTATTATCTGCAAGAACAATACCAGTGACACGGTCATTGCGAACGCAAATCTCGACGGCAGAGCCTTCAATGAGAGTAAGGTTGGGCGTAGCATGCAGAAGCTCTTGTGCGTAGCGTGGGTACAAATCCTTGTCGTTTTGTGAGCGTGGCGACCATACAGCAGGACCTTTCGAGCGATTCAACATCTTGAACTGCAAGCCGCTGCGGTCGGCAAGAATACCCATGACACCACCTAGAGCATCAAGTTCTTTGACAAGATGACCTTTTGCTGAACCACCAACTGCAGGGTTACACGATAATCGTCCGATTGAGCGCATGTCCATCGAAACTAAGGCAACGCTAAGCGGCTTACTGCTTTGCGAGCCCATACGGGCGGCAGCTACACTTGCTTCAATGCCAGCATGCCCGCCGCCAATAACGATGATATCAAACCAAGCACTCATAGCGTGTTGTGTATTTTCAAGGTAAAAAGCGATTGAACAGTGTGTTGCACCTATAAAAATGTAGATGAGAATGCTTCTGGCAGAAGCTCCTTCATAGAAAAGCGCTTTTCTGCACCCTGAAGATTCACGAGGATAATGAGAGCATCAGGAGCAAAGTCATACAGCATCTGCCGACAAGCACCACATGGTGGGGTAAGGTTCTGAGTGTCTGCCGCAACGACAATGCCACAGAAATGCTTTTTGCCACGTGCTACTGCGGATACTAACGCCGCACGCTCAGCGCAGATGGTGAGTCCGTAACTACTGCATTCAACATTACAGCCTTGGTGAAACTCTCCTGCGTCATCGATCAACACTGCTCCAACGCGAAAATTGGAAAATGGTGCATGAGCGTACTTTCGAGCTTCGAGTGCAAGAGCCTTCGCCCCACGCACAAGCCCAGAGTAATACAATATGGGCTGAGGAAGAGCATCGATGATATGCTGAACTCCTGTAACGCTGTGATTGCGTTGATTGCTACCATCAACGCCAGCGTGTGCTTGTATACTGTCCGCATACAAGCCTGCGAGAAGCGTATTCCCATTGTGATAATGTTCTCGTATGGATTGTGTAAAGCGTTCGACAGTAGCGAAAATAGTCATTGCAAGTTGAACCTAAACAAATGAGCGCAGGTACAGAGTATAGGCAAATTACAAAAAAATTGTAAATTGTAAGATTTTAATACAATACCCACGTGCAACCAACGCATTTGTTGTTTATATTTCCCTAGAGTAGTGTATGAAATCCTCCGATACTGTGCATAGAAACAAATATATTCGAAACATTGCGATTATAGCGCATGTTGATCACGGAAAAACTACGCTTGTTGATCATCTACTACGCCAGTCAGGCGCGTTTCGAGAAAATCAGATTCTTGGTACGCGGATTATGGATTCGAATGATTTAGAGCGTGAGAAGGGTATTACAATTATGGCAAAAAATGCTGCGGTTGTATGGAACGGTGTGAAGATAAACATTGTTGATACCCCAGGACATTCAGACTTTGGAGGCGAAGTAGAGCGAGTATTGTCTATGGTCGATGGGGTCTTGCTACTTGTTGATGCAGCCGAAGGTCCACTTCCGCAAACTCGATTTGTTCTTAAGAAAGCGCTTGATATGAGCCTTGCGCCGATTGTCGTGCTCAATAAGATTGACCGCTCGGATGCTCGTCCTGCAGAAGTTCTCGATGAAGTGATGCAACTCTTTATCAATCTTGGCGCAACATATGAGCAGCTCGACTTTCCTGTTATCTATGCCATTGCCAAGCAAGGTATAGCCAAGCGTTCGCTCGATGAAGATTCCAATTCGCTGAAGCCGCTCTTTGATATGATTCTTGAGGCAATACCTGCTCCTTATGCAGAGCAAGAAGCACCACTGCAAATGCTGATTGCGGCGCTTGACTGGAACGACTATGTTGGTCGCATCGCAATTGGTCGTATTCATCGAGGAGCAATTGCTGTTGGTGATAGTGTAGCCCTAATACATACTGATGCAATCCAGTACAGCAAAGTAACAAAGCTCTATGTATTCGAAGGAAACCAACGAAAGGAAGTGGAACGTGCTGTTGCGGGTGATATTGTTGCGGTTTCGGGTTTTGAGCATGTGTATATTGGTGATACAATTGCTGATGGTTCCCACCCCGAGACACTGCCATACGTCAATATTGATGAGCCAACACTTGCAATGAATTTCATGGTAAATACATCGCCATTTGCCGGACGCGAGGGAAAATTCGTCACAACACCAAAGCTCCGTGAGCGCCTCTACCGTGAAGCGCGGACAAATATCGCACTACGTGTTGAAGACACTGATCAGCCCGATGTTTTCAAGGTTTCCGGACGTGGCGAGCTGCAGTTAGCAATTCTTATTGAAACAATGCGGCGCGAAGGCTATGAATTTGCTGTCTCTAAGCCTGAAGTGCTCTACAGACGCGATGCAGAAGGCAAGCTGCAAGAGCCGATGGAAGACGTGATTGTTGACGTTTCGCAAACACATATTGGCACAGTAATAGAGCTTCTTGGTCGTCGGAAGGCAGAAATGCTCAACATGACGCCAGCAGGCGATATGGTACGTGCTGAGTTTATTGTTCCCTCGCGTGGTCTTATCGGCTTCCGAACAGAGTTCTTGACAGCAACACGCGGCGAAGGCATTCTTCATCACACTTTTCGCGGATATGATACGTTCAAAGGCGAGCTTGCAGCGCGCTCCCGCGGCTCACTTGTCTCGATGGAAACAGGAGTATCAACAGCCTATGCGCTGGAAATGGTGCAGGAACGTGGAATACTGTTTATCGGGCCCGGAGTGAATGTGTATGAGGGTATGGTTGTTGGAGAGCATGCGCGTGAGGGCGACCTCGTAGTGAATCCTTGCCGAACAAAGCACCTGACAAATATGCGCTCGAGCGGCTCAGAAGGTATGATTCGGCTCGATACGCCAAGGCAAATGAGCCTAGAACAGTACATCGAATTTCTTGCCGACGATGAATTGTTGGAAGTTACACCACAGAATATTCGGATTCGCAAACGCTTCTTAAGCGCAAATGAGCGCGCACGCATGAAGAAACTTGCTGTGCTCGCTGTCGAAGAAGCATGAAACGAGTGAACGTATGCCGTGATATTGCATCTCTCTTTTATCCACAGTATTTGATATTTTCACAAGGAGGTTCGACATGACGTATTATGCTTATGTTCTGGGAGTAATCCTCATCTGTGTAGGAGTAAGCATGAGGACGTATGCACAAAAAACGGACTTTGCAAAGCCTGCTGCTACATCGCCAACAAAAGTTACTCCAACGCCAGCAGCAGAGCCAGCAAAAGTGAGTGGCGAAGCTGCTGCACAGGATAAAAAGTCTGATGCTGCGGTAAAAGCAACAGCAAAGAACGAAGCAGCATCGCCCGCAGGCGCTCCAGATGACGCAAGTATAGCAAAAGCAGCACAAGAAAAGCTTGCATCGCTGCCATCGCTCAAAGACAAAAACATCAATGTTTCAGTAAGTGGTGGTGTAGTAACACTGACCGGTACAGTGGACAAACCCGGACTCAAAGGTGTTGCAACAAATGCTGTGAAGAAACTGCCGGGTGTAAAGCGTGTCAACAACCAGATTGAGGTAGTGAAAAATTAGTGCAACAACATCTTGTACGCTATGAAACCGCGCTATATTATCGGAAGTGCTGCTGTACTAGCCTTCATCGCTATTGCCATGCTGTCGTTAGACCGTAGTAAAATAGAGTACACAAGTTTGGCATACGCAGTATCCAGTGGCAAACGTGTGCAGGTCAAGGGAACTTGGGTAAAAGCTCAAGGATGTACATACAATAGTGCCGACAACACCTTCACATTTGTCATGCGCGATGATGAGAAGACAGAAATGAAGGTTGTGTATCACGGTTCACGACCAAATAACTTTGAGCTTGCCGAAAGTATTGTCGTAAAAGGACGCGTAGAGGGTGGTGTTATGATGGCTGACCATATCTTGACAAAGTGTCCTTCGAAATATGAAGGGAATGGCCGCCAAGTGCAGGAGTCTGGTATGTGATGCGGATATCTGTGGATATCTGTGGTTTAGACTGCAACAGTAACCGTTTTTAAAACTTGTGCAGCGCCTTCGAGCGAAATGTTCTGCAGCCCATCGTTTTTCAGGTAGAAATTGACAATGAGCTCGCTTCCACTTGGTGGAATAACATGGATTGGAGGCATCATGTCGTGGCGCAGGTGCGCGATGATTGCTGTAGATATTGCCCCTGTGCCACACGCTCCAGTTTCTGCTTCCACACCACGCTCAAATGTCCGAAGGCGAAGAGTTTGTTCTCCGACAACAGTGTAGAAGTTTGCATTCGCACCCCGTGGAAAGCTGCTGTGATGACGTATCAGCGAACCCCAGTGCTCAATGTTAAAGTTATTGAACCCTCCTTGTACAACACCACCAGCTTCAGGAAACCATATGACGGCGTGGTCTGATCCAACATTCACATACCCTGCGGTAAGCTTGATTCCACCTTCTAGCATTAGCATGATCGGGAAGGCAATCTCTTCGGGTTCGGGGAAATATAGACATACTGAGTTGCGAATACGGTTGACTTCTGCTCTATAGGATATTCCTGCCACACTGAACCACACTTCTGGGGTTCTCGATGCAGCGAAAAAGCCCTGTCGTTCAGCAAAGTGAACAGCACAACGCCCACCATTGCCACACATTGCACCATGTGAGCCGTCGGGGTTAAAAAACGTCATAATGAAGTGAAGACCTGAGCTTGCAGGAGCATCGTCAATGAGCAAAAGTCCTTCTGTGCGAGGAAGTAGATCGTTCCCGGCACACAGTGTTTGAGCTAGCTCGCTTCCTTCGTCGAGAGAAATTTTATACTTACGATTGTCTAGAACGATAAACTTGTTGCCCGCACCAGACATAACGGATATATCAAGGTTCATAGCCCCTCCTAAGTTGTTGCTGCTTCTGCAGTAGAAATTACAGTTTCTAGGCGAAATAGCAAGGGTAATTCTCTCGACTGCTGAGCTGCTTAGATAATGTAATGTATGCCGAGGGCTTAGGGTACTTGCGGCGCGTGAGTTGTAGTGCTTGGTGTCGTGCTGAGCTTGAGTTTCAGTGCTGCTACACGCTGGCGTAATCCGGGAATCATTTGTTTGATAAACTCGTTGCTACTTGAATCGTATTTTGCTACCAAACTCTCAGCAATCTGAAGAGCCTTTCTCAAGTCGCCTGCATATTCAGCACGCTTG
This sequence comes from Candidatus Kapaibacterium sp., assembly GCA_025055035.1. Classification (GTDB taxonomy): domain Bacteria; phylum Bacteroidota; class Ignavibacteria; order Kapaibacteriales; family UBA4661; genus PH2015. The sequence continues at coordinate 9,427 of JANWZB010000028.1, read as the reverse complement.
ATTTCTACTTCGTCAATGCGTACTTGGATTTCAGGAGCATCGCTTACGACGGTTTGGTACTTGCGCAGTGTGGCGATTGCCTTGTCGAACTCGCCAAGAAGCTCGTAGGATTCAGTAGCAACAATATGCGGGTCGAATGCTCGTGAATATGGATCTGCTTCGAGCATGCGTGGATTTGCCATAAGCTTTTCCGAAACCTGTGCTGCCATACGAGCGTACCGTGTAGCCTGTGCTTTGGCTCCTGCTCTATCGTAGAGAAGTGCCATTTGGTAATATTGTGGGAAGTAGAGAGGAAATTGCTCAACGCTGATGTACTTGTTCATTGTATCGAGAATTGCTGCTGCTTTCTGTGGATTATTTGTCTCGTACAGCGTATAGTTTGCATAGTTGAAGTACAGATTGCGGAAATTTGCAACCGCTGGGTGGCGGTTCGTCTCATCAAAAAATGCGTTGGGGTTATTCAAATTTCTGAGCTTGAAGCCATAGTGCTGTTCCGTGTGGAATTTGTCGAATGGGAGAATGTTCAGAATAGTTTTATCCATAATTTCGGAGTTTACTGCCTGAGCACCGCGTAATGTAGACTGCGGTACAGGGCAAATACGGTAGGCAAGCCCTTCCATACGAAAATATTTCTCTAGACCACATAGAGCATCGCCTCCAACAGACGCGGAATAGTATACAGGACGCTCGAACGCAGTTTGTACAACGATATCACGCACAAGCTGGTCTTGAATACGATAAACATAGCGGGGTTTACCATCTTCTTCACCGTAAGGCATACCAAGAAAGGTCATTTTGATTGTGCGAGTCTTGTTTGCAATGCTATCAGGCAGCTTTTCTAACTTATTGGCTGCTAGGCTGCTAGGCTGTTCGTAGCGGCGCAGAATTTCTTCTCGAACAGCAATCTCTACTTCACTCGGACCGCCAATTGGTGTAGAAAGGGCGCGTGGGTCGTACTCATCAGTTTGCTGGATAGACTCGTCGGAAAAGCTCAGCGGTATCTTTTTTGCACCCCACGGGGAGTGGTTCTTGAGCTGATTAACGTACCAGAGAGTATTACCAAGACTTAGATTTACGATACGCACATCGCGGCGTACGCCCATCACATCTTGCATATACCATACAGAAAACGTGTCATTGTCACCATTTGTGAAGAGAATAGCATCTTTTTCGACGCTTTGGAGGATGTTGTAAGCATAGTCGAAAGGCATAAAATTTCCAGAGCGGTCGTGTGTTCGCCAGCCACCAATTGCCATGTTGACAGGGACAAGGATTGTTGCTACTATCACGATTGCAGCGCTTCCTACAATGCGAAACTGAGATTTGAAGAGGTTGTCTAGAACGCTGTACACGCCTATACCAATCCACATGCAAAAGACCATGAATGAACCAACGTAGAAGTAATCACGCTCACGAGGCTGAGGATTTTGCTGATTCTGCTGGATAGCCGCTAGAACGCCCATCATGAGGAACATTACCAGGAATGCAAACGCCATGGGACGTTTGCGAGAAAAGTGGAATACTACACCAAGAATACCAACAAGCAGCGGAAGTGCAAAAAAGCGTATTGGATACCACGATGCATAGCCAGAGCCATAGTTAATAACATCTGCACCTTCTGTAGAAAACCATGCAGGAGGGGCATTTTGAATGTCGCTCATGCGCCCAACGAAATTCCAGAGAAAGTAGCGAATGTACATGTGATAGATTTGGTAACTGAACAAATAGTTCAGCTCACCTGCAAGGTTAACCTTGGTGAATCTAGGTACGGGAATCGCACTTCCATCCGAGCGCTCAGCACGTTCGATTGTAGGAGGGTACCACTCCCCATATTTCCTGTACTCATTGACAAAATAACTGTCTTGTTGGTAGCGCCGTGGCCATATTGGTGCATCACCATATTGCTCTCGTCCCAAATAGGAAACAAGAGTATTAAGATTGGTCGGTGCATTTTCGTTCATTGGTGGGTTAGCGTTAGAACGAATCAAAATCTGTGTGTATGTGCTATACCCCAAGACCATAAGGAGGAATGCACTGCATACCAGTGCTATGATTGGGTGTGATTTCTTGCGTCCATACCATACACCATATCCAGCACCACCAAGAATCAGGAGAGCGAGGACAATCATTAGAGGATTGTCTTTCACAATATACTCTTTTGCACGGGTACGTATGGGTAAGTCGCCCCCGAGGAGCGCTGGGAAGTACTTGACAATTCCAGGATAGACAATTGCAAATGCAACAAGAGCAATGATGGTCATGATAATAAAGCTTTTTGTAGTAACTTCGTACTTGCGGTAGTACACAACCATCGTAATCGAGAAAATCGCCAGGATGCTAAGCAGGTGTACACCTGTAGAGAGACCAATCAAATACGCGATAAGAAGCAAGTAGCGTTCATGTCCTTCTTTGTCTGCTTCTTCATTCCATCGCATCATGAGATACACAATCAAAGCTACAAACAGCGTTGATGCTGCATAAACCTCGGATTCAACACCATTGAACCACAGCGTGTCGCTAAAGTTAAACGCTAGTGCTCCAACAGCCGACGAACCATACACTGCAAGGGCTTCTGCAAGTTCTTCAGGATGTTTGCCACGAATATTGGCAATCGCCATGACGCTAATGAAGTAAAGCAAGAGGACTGAAAACGCTGTAGCAAAGACCGATACAAGATTCACTCGCCATGCAGGGTCGCCAAAAGGAAGAAGGTGAAAGAGCTTGCCAACCATCAGAAACAGCGGTGCTCCGGGAGGATGCGGAACTTGTTGATATACTGCTGCTGCTGTAAACTCGGCACAGTCCCAGAAAGGAACTGTCTTCTGGACGGTAAGAAGGTATGTTGTGAGCGAAACTCCAAAGACGAGGAACGCAAAGAGATACTTGAGAAGACGTGTATTCATACGAAGCAAGAATGAAGAACGAACAGAAACGACAAGATGTAACGTTTGTGCTTAGAATGCTGTTATTGAAGGTAGTACACGAGCCTCAGGGGTAGCGCTAAAAGCATGACGCGCGATGCTACGTGCAGAGACGGCCTCAAAGTTACTGGTTTTTTATAGATTGTCGAAGAAAAAACGCTGAAGATGGATAAAAACCTCTTAGCAAGGGTATGAGAAAGTCGTATGAACAACACCGCAGAGGTGTCGTTTGGAATGTTTTTGTACAGAGTGTATATTGAGCTTGCTACAACAAGCCTTATCAATTTGCTGGTTATGGTGTGTGCAGTGATAGTATGCTGGTATTTGTGTGTCCGTATGCAAGTACGTGCTTATCGCATAGTTCTTATAGGAAGCATGATGCTGCTACGCATGTCTGTTTCCCTTGTAGCACAACAACCATCAACACTGCCTGAACAGAATCGCAGTGTTCCTCGCTACACTGTCGAAGATCACATAGCTCCACAACCGCAGAAGCTTCAGTTGCTGCCATACGAGCAATGGCAATTCATACCCTACA